>NZ_JBHWUU010000034.1:43659-83420 GCF_042737375.1 Streptomyces sp. NPDC060000 | reverse complement strand
GGGGTGAGGGCGTCCGGCCTGTCCGGTCTGTCCGGCCCATCCGGTCCGTCCGGCTTCTCCAGTCCCTCCGGCGTGTCCGTCCGGTCGGGCGCCGGGGGGGGCTCAGGCCGACAGGGCGTCGAGGAGGCGGTCGACGTCGGCGGGCGTGTTGAACAGGTGGAAGGAGGCGCGCAGGTTTCCGGCGCGGTCCGAGACTTGGATGCCGGCGTCGGCGAGCTCGGCCCGGCGGGAGCCGAGTCCGGGCACCGAGACGATCGCGGAGCCGGGCGCGGCGACGGGTCGGTGGCCGAGCGAGGCGAGTCCGGCACGGAAGCGGTCGGCGAGGGAGAGATCGTGGGCACCGATCGCCGCCACGCCGAGTTCCTCCACCAGTTCGAGGGAGCGGCGGAGTCCGGCGTAGGTGAACAGGGCGTGGGTCAGGTCGAACCGCCGTGCGGAGTGGGCGAGTTCGGCCACCGGGCCGTAACAGCTGTCCCAGGGCTCCTCGCCCGCGACCCATCCGGCGAGGATCGGTGACAGCCCGCCGAAGTCCTCCGGGACCACGAGGAACGCCGCACCGTGGGGACCGAGCAGCCACTTGAAGGAGACGGCGGCGGAGAAGTCGTGGCTGTCGGCGTCCGTCGTGAGCCAGCCGACGGACTGCGAGAAGTCGACGTAGGTACGTGCGCCGTGCGCCCGCGCCGCCTCGCGCAGGGCGGGCAGGTCGGCGACCCGGCCGTCGGCGGACTGGGCGGCGCTCACCGCGACCAGCGCCGTGCCGGGGCGGACGGACTCGGCGAGCCGCTCCAGCGGGACGGCGCGCATCTTGAGGTCTCCGCGGACGTGGAACGGGTTCAGCACGGAGGTGAAGTCGTCCTCGGCGGTGAGCACTTCGGCGCCCGCGGGGAGCGAGGCGGCGATCAGTGCGGTGTGCGCGGCCACCGAGGCGCCCAGCGCCACCCGGGTGACCGGGACGCCGGCCAGCCGGGCGTACGCGGCCCGGCAGGCCTCGACGTCCTCGTACAACGGGGTCAGCGGCCTGCCCTCGGCGCGCAGCACCGCCGCCTCGTGCAGGGCGGCGACGGTGCGGGCCGGCAACAGGCCGTTGCTCGCCGTGTTCAGGTATGTGGTCTTCGGGGTGAACTCGGCGCGGACGAGGCTCTCGAAGGTCTCCATGGGTCCACTGTGGGACCCGGGGAACCCCTCGTCCATCGCGAATTTTTACGCGATAGCGCTAAGGAGAGCTTATAGATCGGCCCTCACCTGCGGGTTCAGTGCTGCGGGACCGCGCAGCCGTCCGGGCCGCAGGCCTCCGCGCCGCCGTCGTCGATCAGCTTGAGCGGGGAGCGGTCTCCCCAGGCCTGGGTGAGCGCCTGAGCGAAGACCTCGGCGGGCTGTGCGCCGGAGACCCCGTAGGCGCGGTCGAGGACGAAGAACGGCACGCCGTTCGCGCCGAGCTCGGCGGCCTCGCGCTCGTCGGCACGGACCTCGTCGGCGTAGGCGGCCGGGTCGGCGAGGACCCCGCGGGCGGCCCCGGCGTCGAGACCTGCCTCGACGGCCAGCTCCACGAGCCGCTCCTGTCCCTCGGAGAAGACAGAGCGCTCCTCGGCGAAGTTGGCCCGGTAGAGGATCTGGATGAGCTCGTCCTGCCTGCCCTGCTCCTTGGCGAAGTGCAGCAGGCGGTGCATGTCGAAGGTGTTGCCGTGGTCGCGGCCCCGGGTGCGGTAGTCGAGGCCCTCGGCGGCGGCCTGGGCGCCCAGGTTCTCCTCACCGGACTGCGCCTGCGCCTCGCTCATCCCGTACTTCTTGGTGAGCATGGCCAGCACCGGCTGGACGTCACCCTTGGCGCGCCCCGGGTCCAGCTCGAAGGAACGGTGCACCACCTCGACCCGGTCGCGGTGCGGGAAGGCCTCGAGCGCCTTCTCGAAGCGGGCCTTGCCCACGTAGCACCAGGGGCAGGCGATGTCGCTCCAGATCTCGACGCGCATGTCTCGGCTCTCTCCAGGTCGTACGACTGGTACGGGGGCTCCCGGCCGGAGGCCCGCACGGAGGTTCCCTCCGCAGAGTGCATGAACGTTCAAGCACGTGGTTTCATTCCCCCGTCACCGCGTACCTCAGCCAGAGATGGTGGTCGTCCTCGGCGGGCGGGTTCTCCGGGTCCGGGTGCCAGCCCTGCCGGGCGTAGAAGGCCTGGGCGCGCCGGTTCCCGACGTGCACGTCGAGCACGGCCGTGCGCCGGCCGTCCGCCCGCCACTGCTCGACACAGGCCGCGTGCAGGGCCGTACCGATCCCCGCTCGCCAGTGGTCGGGGTCGACGTGGAACTGGAACAGCTTGACCGTGCGCGCGGGCGCGCCCTCCGGCGTGCGGAAGGACGCGAGGCCGACGGTCCTTCCCCGCTCGACGACGCACAGCACCTGGCTGTCGGGCCGCTCGATGGCCGAGCGCCAGGCGGCGATCCAGTCGGTGCCGTCCTGCGGGATCCCGTCGGGGTAGTACGTCGCCCGGGCCCGCGCGTGCAGCGCGGCGACCCGCTCGGCCTCGGCCGGGACGGCGGTGCGGATCACCCGGTGTTCCGTGACGCGTTCTCCGATCATGCAGGCAAGGACGTGACGACCCTGCCCCCCGGTTCCGGCCGGCTAGCTTCCGTCCCTGAGGTCGTCCGGCCACTCGGTCCTGAACTCGAGGTGGTCGTAGGTCACCACGCACCCCTCGCCCATCGGGGACTGCGTCATGAAGCCGACCAGGGCCGCACCGGTCTCCTTCTCCTCCCCCAGCGTGAACAGCCGGACGAAGGTCCAGCGCCTGCCGTCCCGGGAGGCGTGGAAGGCGAAGGCGCGACCGGTTCTGCTCACCCGGAGCCAGACCGTACTCCCCTCCACGGTGAAGGAGTTGGCGTCGTCGGAGTGCCCCCGGGTGACCACCGTGCAGACGGTGGCCACGTCCGGGGAGTACTCCAGACAGAGCTTGGCCCAGGCCCGCTCACCGACTTGGACGTACAACGCCCCCGCGTCGAAGGCCCAGTTGAACCCGACGGTGACGCGTGCGATCAGCTGGAAGTCGCCTTCCGGCGCCCCCAGCAGCCGGGGCGCGTCGGCGGCGGGTTCCACCCCGTCCCCGGTGGGCGGCACGAACCGGTCCTGCCGGGCCCCGGCCCACCCGGTGAGCACCCCGTGCTCATGGGACCAGTGCCCGCCGGGCCCATAGGTACGGAGGGGAAAGGGCAGTTCGGGAAGCGAGACGTCCATGGCCTCATCATCTCAGGGGAGCCGCGACACCAAGGGGTGCGGGGGACTGCGCGAAGCCACGACGGACCTGTGGACGGCAGTCGACCGCACCCCTCGGGGGCGCGCCCGAGCGGAGCGCTCGGCCGCCCGCGCGGAGCGCTGCGCGCTACCGCTCCAGGCGCCCGTTGAACCGGCGGGGCAGCCCCAGTTCGTTCTCGTCCCGCAGCTCCACCGGCAGCAGCGCCGCGGGAGCGTTCTGGTAGGCGACCGGCCGCAGCCACCGCTCGATGGCGGTTCCGCCGACCGAGGTGGAGGTGGAGGTGGTGGCCGGGTACGGCCCCCCGTGATGCTGGGCCGCCGCGACGGCGACGCCCGTGGGCCAGCCGTTCACCAGCACACGTCCGGCGAGCGGGGTCAGTTCGGCGAGGATCTCCGCGCCCCGGCCCTCGCCCGCGGCCTCCTCCTCGGACAGCTGCACGGTCGCCGTGAGGTTGCCCGGCAGGCGCGACAGCACCGCCTTGACCTCGCCCTCGTCGTCGTAGCGGACCACGACGGTGACCGGTCCGAAGCACTCCTCGAGCAGCAGGTCGTGCGCGCCCTCGGCGGTCAGCCGCGCGGCCGGCACGGTCAGGAACCCCGCGCTGACGGTGTGTTCCCCGCCGGCGCCGGGCGTCACCGGCGACTCCACGTCGGGCAGCTCGGCCCGCTCGGCGACCCCGGCGATGAAGTTGTCGCGCATCCGGTGGTCGAGCAGCACGCCCGCGTCGGTGTCGCTCACCGCGTCCGTGAGCGACTTGACCAGCCCGTCGCCGGCCGCGCCGGACGGCACCAGCACCAGCCCCGGCTTCACACAGAACTGTCCGACCCCCAGCGTCATGGACCCGGCGAGGCCGGCGCCGATGGCCTCGGCCCGCTCGGCGGCGGCCGCCTCGGTCACCACGACGGGGTTCAGCGACCCCAGCTCGCCGTGGAACGGGATCGGCACCGGACGGGCCGCCGCGGCGTCGAACAGCGCGCGGCCGCCCCGGATCGACCCGGTGAAACCGGCCGCGGCGACCAGCGGGTGCCTGATCAGCTCGACACCGGCCTCGAAGCCGTGGACCAGACCCAGCACGCCCGCCGGGATGCCGTGCTCGGCCGCGGCGGTGCGCAGCACCTTGGCGACCAGCTCGGACAGGCCCGGGTGGTCGGGGTGGGACTTGACGACGACCGGGTTGCCCGCCGCGAGCGCGCTCGCGGTGTCACCGCCCGCGACGGAGAACGCGAAGGGGAAGTTGGACGCCGAGTACACGGCCACCACCCCGAGCGGCACCTTGTAGCGGCGCAGGTCGGGGATGGGCGGGGTGGCCGTGTCGTCGGGGTGGTTGACGACGATGTCGAGGAACGCCCCCTCGTCGACGATGCCGGCGAACGCACGCAACTGGTAGCAGGTGCGGGCGAGCTCGCCGGTCAGCCGGACCGGGCCGAGCGCGGTCTCGGCGTCGGCCACCTCCACGAGCGTGTCCTTGGCCGCCTGGAGCCGGTCGGCCGCGGAACGCAGGAAGGCGGCGCGTACGGTGCGGTCGGCGAGGAAGCCGCGCGCCTCATGGGCGGCGCGGACGACGGCGTCGACCTCCTGGGCCGTGGCCTCCACCGCAACCTGTTCACGCTGCTTCCCGGTTCGGGGGTCGACACTCCAGACTGGTGCTGCTGCCACCGCAGGTCCCTCCACGCTTGTTTCTGACCACGTTTGGTACTGGCTCATTCACCAGGGTCGTTCGATATACTGAACGCTGTCTCTGATGATGAATATGCTGTCGGAGCGTATTTCCCGTCGAACGAAGGGGTCAAGGGCGATGTCGGCTGTCGAGACGGGGGGCGGAGCGCAGGTCAAGTCCGCGGTGCGGACGGTTGAGCTGCTGGAATACTTCGCCGGCCGCCCGGGAATGCACTCTCTCGCGTCGGTCCAGGAGGCCGTCGGATATCCCAAGTCCAGTCTCTACATGCTGCTGCGCACCCTGGTGGAGCTGGGCTGGGTGGAGACGGACGCGACGGGCACCCGGTACGGCATCGGGGTACGGGCACTGCTCGTGGGCACGTCGTACATCGACGGCGACGAGGTGGTCGCGGCCGCACGCCCCACCCTGGACCGGCTCTCGGACGACACCACCGAAACCATCCACCTGGCCCGGCTGGACGGCACGAACGTCGTGTACCTCGCCACCCGCCAGTCCCAGCACTACCTGCGCCCCTTCACCCGCGTCGGCCGCCGCCTCCCCGCCCACTCCACCTCCCTGGGCAAGGCGCTGCTGAGCACGTACACCGACGAGCAGGTCCGCAAGCTGCTGCCGGAGACACTGCCGGCGCTGACCGAGCACACGATCACGGACCGCGAGAAGCTCATCGAGGAGCTGCACCAGATCCGCGAGCAGGGCTTCTCGGTGGACCGCGAGGAGAACACGCTGGGCCTGCGCTGCTTCGGCGTGGCGATCCCGTACCGCACGCCGGCCCGGGACGCGATCAGCTGCTCGGTGCCGGTGGCGAGGCTCACCCCCGCGCACGAGCAGCTGGTGAAGGACGCCCTCTTCGACGCACGCGACCGGCTCACCCTGGCCACCCGTAGGCTCTGAGGCATGCTGATCACCCTGCGCCAGGTCCACGACAGCGATCTGCCGGTGTTCTTCCGGCAGCTGAACGATCCCGAGTCCCTGCGCATGGCCGCGTTCACCGCGAAGGACCCGGCCGACCGGGACGCCTTCGACTCCCACTGGGCCAGGATCCGCGCCTCGTCCGACGTGCCGCGCACGATCCTGGCGGACGGGGACGTGGTCGGCAGCGCGGCGGTGTACGGGGAGCCGGGCGAGCGCGAGGTGACGTACTGGGTGGACCGGGCGTACTGGGGCCGGGGCATCGCCACGCAGGCGTTGCGGGCGCTGGTGTCCGAGGTGGTGGAGCGGCCGCTGTTCGCGCGGGCGGCGGCCGACAACACCGGTTCCCTGCGCGTCCTGGAGAAGTGCGGCTTCCGGCGCACCGCCCGGGCCACCGGATACGCGAACGCGCGCGGCGGGGAGATCGAGGAGATCGTGCTGCGCCTGGAGCCCTGAACCGGCCGCAGGCGAACCGCCCGGACCGGACCGGCCGGAGCGAACCGCCCGGACCGGACCGGCCGGAGCGGGCCGGCCGGAGCGGGCCGGCCGCAGGCGGGCCGGGTGCAGGCGGGCCGGGTGCAGGCGGGCCGGGTGCAGGCGGGCCGGGGGTGCGGCCGACCGGGTGCGGCCGACCGGGTGCGGCCGACCGGCGACAGATGAACGGCAGCAGATGAACGGACGATGAGAAAACCGGGCGGACGGGAACGATTGCCGCCATCTCGTTCGTCGTTCTGTTCGCAATGAACAAGACGATCAGGCGCGCCTCGGTCTTCGCGCTGCTGCTGGTGTTCGCCCTGCTGCTCCGGGCGACCTGGGTGCAGTTCTACGAGGGCCAGGCACTCGCGGACGACAAGAAGAACCGGCGCAACGCGATTCTGACGTACGCGGAGCCGCTCGGGAACATCATCGTGGCCGGAAAGGCGATCACCGGCTCGGCCGTCACGGCGGGCGGCGACCTCAGATACAAGCGCACGTACACGGACGGCGAGCTGTACGCGGCGGTGACGGGCTACGCCTCCCAGAGCTTCGCCCCGACCCAGCTGGAGGGCATCTACGCGGACTGCTCAACGGCACGGACACCCGTCTGAAGACCGCACTGGACACGGTCACCGACAAACGGGCGGACCCGGGCAACGTGATCACCACGCTCGACCCGGACGTGCAGAAGGCCGCGTACGACGCGCTCGGTGACAAGAAGGGCGCGGCCGTCGCGATCGACCCGGCGACGGGCCGGATCCTGGCGGTCGTGTCGACCCCGTCGTACGACCCGTCGTCGCTGACCGACGCCAACACCGCCGGGACGGCGTGGAAGAAGCTCAACGCGGACTCCGACAAGCCGCTCACCAACCGGGCGCTGCGCCAGCCGCTGGCACCGGGTTCGACGTTCAAGCTGGTCGTGGCGGCGTCCGCGCTGGAGGACGGGCTGTACTCGTCCGTGGACGAGAAGACCGACAGCCAGGACCCGTACACCCTGCCGGGCACCCGCACGGTCCTGAAGAACGAGAACACGTCCGCGCCCTGCGAGGACGCCTCGATCAGGGTCGCGTTGCAGTACTCGTGCAACAACGTGTTCGCGCACATGGCCGTCCAGCTCGGCCAGGACAAGCTGAGGGCGACGGCCGAGAAGTTCGGCTTCAACGACGACAGCCAGGACGTGCCGGTGCGGGCGTACCCGAGCGTGTACCCGTCCGACATGGACGCGTCGTCCACGGCCCTGACCGGCATCGGCCAGTTCGACGTGACCGCGACGCCGTTGCAGATGGCCATGGTGTCGGCCGCGATGGCCAACGGCGGCAAACTCGTCTCGCCGCACATGGTCTCGCAGATCACCGACGGCGGGGGTGACGTGCTGAAGGACTACGACGACGAGGCGACGAGCACGCAGATCGTCAGCTCCTCCACCGCCGAGCAGTTGCAGTCGGCGATGCAGACGGTCGTCGAGAAGGGCACGGGCACGAACGCGATCATCGACGGCGTCACCGTCGGCGGCAAGACGGGCACGGCCCAGAACGGCGAGAACAACAGCAAGGCGCCGTACGCCTGGTTCACGTCGTACGGGAAGTCCGACTCGTCCGGCAAGGAGGTCGCCGTGGCGGTCGTGGTCGAGCAGTCCGACGCGGCGCGCTCCGAGGTCAGCGGGAACGGACTGGCCGCGCCGGTCGCGAAGGCGATGATGGAAGCGGCGCTGAAGGGTTGAGGGGGCTGCGTGACCGGCCTGCGGGTCCGCTGTGGCTGGTCACGCAGTCCCCCGGGCTCCTTCCGGGCGCCTACTTCACGCCGAGGATCTGCTCGATGGGGTCGATCGCGAAGTACACGACGAACAGCGCCGAGGCTCCCCACAGCAGCCAGTGGACCTCCTTCGCCCTGCCGAGCACCGTCTTGATGACGACGTACGCGAGGAAGCCCGCGCCGATGCCGTTGGTGATCGAGTAGGTGAACGGCATCACGGCGATGGTCAGGAACGCCGGGATCGCGATCTCGTACTTGTCCCAGTCGATGCTCTTGACCTGGGTCATCATCAGGAAGCCGACGGCGACCAGGGCGGGGGCCGCCGCCTGGAGCGGGACGATGGTGAGCAGCGGGGTCAGGAACAGGGCGAGCGCGAACATGCCGCCGGTGATCAGGTTGGAGAAGCCGGTGCGTGCCCCCTCGCCGACGCCCGCGGCCGACTCGATGTAGGAGGTCGCGGAGGACGACGAGGCGGCGCCGCCCGCTACGGCCGCCGCGCCGTCGATGAGCAGTACCCGGCCGAGGTGGGGCACGTCGCCCTTCTCGTCCAGCAGTCCGGCCTCCGCGCTGATGCCGACGACGGTGCCCATGGTGTCGAAGAAGTCGGAGAGGATCAGGGTGAAGACCAGCAGGACGACCGTGATGACGCTGGTCTGCCCGAACGCGCCGAACAGGCTGAAGTGACCGATCAGCCCGAAGTCGGGGGTGCCGACGATCTTGTCGGGCCACGAAGGCGTGGTCAGGCCCCAGGACTTGATGTCCGCGATCGAGTTAATGACGATCGCGAGGACCGTCATCGTCACGATACTGATCAGGATCGCGCCCTTGACCTTGCGGGCCAGCAGTCCGATCGTCAGCAGCACGCCGAGGCAGAAGACGAGCACCGGCCAGCCGGTGAGGGTACCCGTGCCGCCGAGCTGCACGGGGACGGTCGTGCCCGCGACGTCGGGGATACGGCTGACGAAGCCCGCGTCGACGAAGCCGATGAAGGCGATGAACAGACCGATACCGACGCTGATCGCCTGCTTCAGCGGTTGCGGGATGGCGTGCATGACGGCCTCGCGCAGACCGGTCACCACCAGCACACAGATGAGCAGACCCTCGAGGACGATGAGGCCCATCGCGTCGTCCCAGCTCATCAGGGGGGCGATCTGGAAGGCGACGACCGCGTTCAGACCGAGGCCCGCGGCGAGCGCGAGGGGCAGGTTGCCGCCGACGCCCATGATGATCGTCATGACCGCGGCCACCAGGGCGGTGGCGGTGGTGAGTTGGACGGCGTCGAGCTGGTGCCCGAACTTGTCCTTGGCGCTGCCCAGGATGATGGGATTCAGGACAAGGATGTAGGCCATGGTGAAGAACGTGGCGAAGCCGCCGCGTATCTCCCGGCCGACGGTGGATCCCCGCTCGGAGATCTTGAAGAACCGGTCGACGCCGCTCGTCACGGGTGGCGCGACGCTCGGCCGGCCGTCGGCCTTCTTCGTCTCGGACATGACTGGTGCTCCTAGGTGCCTGAATGATCTGGGTGCGGATGCTGGCTGGATTGTTGCCGTGTTGAACCGTCTTCAGGTTTTCGCCGTGTTACGGAATCGGACTCCGCAGACGTTCGGCCCGCCACATGATGTTCGAACCCCCGCACCGATCCGAGTATTCGATCACTGCTACGCTTCGCGATCTCGTCCCGACCACCTCCTCGGGGCATCCCCATGTCATTCACATGACACACACAGGCGCACCAGTCGTTCCGAGAAGAGGTCACCCGTGGGCACAGTCGTCGACGACGCCGCCTCCGTGGAATTCCATGCCTTCTTCGACCGTCACTACGCCGAACTGTCCCGCCTCGCGCACCTGCTGACCGGTGAGGCGGACGCCGCCGACGATCTCGCGGCGGACGCGCTCCTCGCCCTGTGGAACCGCTGGGACCGGGTGCGCGCGGCCGACCACCCGGTGGCGTACGCCCGCGGCGTCGTCGCGAACCTCGCCCGCACCCGCATCCGCAGCGCCGTCCGGGAGCGCCGCAGGATCGCGCTGTTCTGGTCGCAGCGCGAGGAGAAGACGGAGAACCCCGACATCGCGGGTGTGGTGGACGTCCAGTCGGCGCTGCGTAGACTTCCGTTCCGCAAACGGGCCTGTGTGGTTCTGCGGCACGCCTTCGACCTCTCGGAGAAGGACACGGCGCTCGCCCTGGGGGTCTCGGTGGGTACGGTGAAGAGCCAGACCTCGAAGGGGATGGCCGAACTCCAGAAGCTGCTCGGCGCCAAGGGGGCTCCGCTCAAGATGCCCGCCATGGTGCGCACCGGTGAGGCCTCGGCCTCAGGAAGGGACCGATGACGATGCGGCGGGACGTGCACGACGATCTGCGCGCCCGGCTGCACGAGGCGGCCGAGGCACACGAACCCGACCGGGCGCGCATCCTGGCCCGCGTCGAGCGCGGCATGGCGGGGCAGGGGCAGGGACAGGAGCGGTCCGATCACCGGGCGAGCCGCCCGGTGCTGTGGGGCTGGGCACGGATCGTGGGGGCGACGGCCGCGGTCGCGGGCATGCTCGCGGTCGGCGGTTACGCGGTGGCCTCCGCGGTGAAGGACGACACCCCGGCGCAGCAGACGGTCTCCGTCTCCTCGCCGCCGGTCGAGTCCCCGGACGCGACGAGCCGTCCGCCGGCCTCGCCGAAGGCCACGCCGAGTTCCGGCGGCGGCGCGAAGGACCCGGCGAAGCCGAGCACCTCCCCGCCGGAGAACTCCGGGGCGACGCCCTCCACGTCCGCGGCCGCGCTGCTGCCGGTGACGACCGACAACGAGGACGGCCCGCTGTGGTCGGACGGTTCGGTCGACCCGCACAGCAACGACTTCTGGGCGCAGAGCAACGTCACGCTGAAGACGTCCGAGGTGCTCACGGGGCTGACCGTGCAGCTGAAGGTCGCGCAGACCGGCGGGGTCTCGTCCACGGGCGCCTGGCGCTCACTGCCCGAGAACGACTTCAGGTTCTCGGTGGCCGAGCGGGACGGCTTCCTGGTCTACACCTGGGTGCTCAAGGAGGGCCGTACGGTCGCCAAGGGCGAGTGGGTGTTCGCCGGGCAGTACGACCACGACCGCGGCGGCCGTGACGCCAAGGACGACACCTACGCGGTCACCGGCGGCTCGGAGAAGCAACAGGGAGCCGTGGGAGGCGACTTCGCCTCCCACGAGGACGACGCGGGCGACTCCTGACGTACGCGGTCAGTTCATCGTCGAGCCGATGGTGGTCGAGCCCGTGGTCAGGAAGGTCGTCGCGGGCAGCGAGCCGTCCGCCTTCCGGGCGCCGTACGCCGTCGTCGCGTCCGTCGACCTGAAGGCCGGCGTGCCGACCCCGCCGTCCCAGCTGTTCGCCGCGGAGACGGCCGCCGAACCCAGCTTGTCCGCCCCGGCCTTGTCGCCCACCGCGAGATTGCGGGCGAGGCGGGCCTTGCCGGTGGCGAAGTAGAACCCCGCCTCGGTGTTGGCGTAGGCGGTGTTGCGGTTCAGCGCGATCGCCCCGGTGTTGGAGTTCTCGGTGAACCCGTTCAGGGTGTTGTCCCAGGCGGCGTTGTTGTTGACGAGGTGGGCGACGGCCACGCCTCCGCCGCCGAGCTTGAAGCCGTTGCCGTTGCCCTCGAACGCGGAGTCGCTCCACCGGTTCTTCCCGTTGCCGAAGGCCCACGAGTGCTCGATGGTGACCGGTGTGGAGAACTGCCACAGGTCGAGGCCGTCGTCGGAGTTGTTGTACAGCCGGGCACCGGTGATCCGGTTTCCGGTCCCGGAGCCGAACTTGATGGCGATGCCGTCCGCGTTCTGGCCGTGCCCGGCGGCGTCGTAGTTGCCGTAACTGTCCAGGTTCTGCACGAGGTTGTTCACCGTGTTGTCGCCGCGCAGCGTGAAGCCGGAGTCGCCGTTGTTGCCGGTGACCAGGTTCCTGAAGATGCCGCCGGTCGACGAGGTGACGACGAAGCCCTGGGCCGGGGAGGACTGGAAGGTGAGGTTCTGCACGGTCCAGTAGCTGCCGTAGATCCCGGCGAGCCAGGAGCCGGCGGGCAGCTTGGAACCGTCGATCCTCACCTTCTCGGCGCCGTACGCCTGGAGCGTGATGCGGGCGGAACTCGTGCCGCTGGCCGTCGACTTGAGGGTGGCCGACGGGTAGTACGTGCCGCCGCGAACCTGGATGACGGTGCCGGCGACCGCGTTGCGCACGGCCGACTCCAGCTGGGCGGTGGTGGAGACGGTGACCGTCGAGGAGGCGGCCCCGGCACCGCCGTTCGACAGGCCGAGGAAGACGCCGCCCGCCCCCGCCGAGACCGCCACCGCGGCGGCGATCGAGAGGGTGCGTGTCCTGCGGTGGCGTCCGGTGCTCATGCGCACGGGGTGTTCCTTTCGGTGGGGAGAGAGGGAGGGAACGGGCCGAAGGGGCCGCCCCGGCCCGTTCCCGCACCTCAGTCGCCACCATGGCCACGACAGGTTGCCGATGCGCGCGAAAGAGATCGGAACTTTCGCGCGCCTCGGCTCACCCGGTGCGTGAGCTCACGTAGTACGTCGGCTCACGTCGTACGTCGGCTCACGTGGTACGTCGGCTCACGTCGTACGTCAGCCCACGTAGTACGTCGGGTTCGGCAGCTTGTACGTCCGGTCGGCGTAGCCGCCGTCGAGGTCGGAGTACTGGTCACCGAAGTTGGCGATGATCTCGTACCCGAGGTCGTCCTCGATGTGCCTGCGGGTGCCGGACTTGTACTGGACGGTCGTGCAGGTCCAGGTGCCCGGGGTGGCGCAGGCGCTCAGGTACGACGGCGGGGCGGCGGCGTTCTTGAGGAACACGTGGTCGGCGTCGAGGTTGATGTCGGCGCCGACCTTCTTCAGGTTCTCCACGGCCGCCGAGCGCTGCGCCTCGCCGAGACCCGAGTTGTAGAAGACCTCGACGCCCTGCTTCTCGGCGTACTGCACGAGTTCGGGGGTGCCGAACACCGCCGGGCGGTCGGCCTTGTTCACGTACGCCGCCCAGGTGGCGGAGCTGTACGTGTAGTTGTACCGCTTCTCGTAGTCCAGGCTGAGCAGCAGCGTGTCGTCGATGTCGAAGACGACCGCGGGCTTCTCGCCCTTCCTGAGCGCCTTGCGGGCGGCCTTGTCGATGTACTTCTTCGCGGCCTTGTCGATGCTCGCGAGGTCCTTGGCGTACGGGCTGGTCGGCGACGCCTGGTACACGCCGTTCGCGTCCGGCGCGGTGCCGTAGTAGGTGTCGATGTCCTTCACCAGGAGCCCGATGTTGTAGGGCTCGTGGGTGGAGTTGGCCGTGGACTGGCCGGCCGTCGCCGCGCCGGCGCCGTACAGGGCGGCGCCGGCTACGGCGCAGGCCGCGGCGACGGCCGCGATGCGCTGTGACTTATGCATGACACGCTTTCTACGCGCGTCACACGGGTGAGCGCGATACCCGTTGCCCGATCGAGACCCGTTCGGTGGGCAAAAATCGGGTCAAGCGCTCGGGGCGGGCCGGGGAGCCCGGCACCGGGACGGTCCGGTGGCCGGTCAGTCCATGGTCGCTCCGATGGTCGTCGACCCGGTCGTCAGGAAGGTGGTCGCGGGCAGCGTGCCGCTCGAACCACGGGCGTTGTACGTGGTGCTCGCGTCCGTCGACCGGAAGGCGGGCGTGGAGATGCCGGAGTCCCAGTTGTTGCCGGCCGAGGTGACCTTCGCCCCCTTGCTGACCGAGCCTCCGCCGTTGCTCACCGCCAGGTTCTTGCCGAGCTTGGCGGAGCTGGTGGCGAAGTAGTAGCCCCACTTGCTGTTGGCGTAGGCGGTGGTGCGGTTCAGGACGAGGGCGCCGGTGTTGGAGTTCTCGGTGAAGCCGTTTCCGGCGTTGCCCCAGGCGGCCGAGTTGTTGACGACGTGCGCGACGACCTCGCCGTCGCCGCCCAGTTTGTAGCCGTTGCCGTCGCCCGCGAAGGACGGGTCTGACCAGCGGTTGGCGCCGTTGCCGAAGGACCAGGTGTGCTCGACGGTGACGGGCGAGGAGAAGGACCAGAAGTCGATCCCGTCGTCCGAGTTGTTGTACAGGCGGGCGCCGGTGATGAGGTTGCCGGTGCCGGAGCCGAACTTCACGGCGACACCGTCGGCGTTCTCACCGTGGTTCGCGGCGTCGTAGTTGCCGTAGCTGTCGATGTTCCTGACGGTGTTGTTGACGGTCCCGTCCCCGGTGAGGGTGAAGCCGGAGTCGCCGCCGTTGATCGTCTTGATGTTGTTCCAGTTGGTGCCGGTGCAGGACTGGCAGACGACCGCGCTGTCCGGGGAGTTCTGGAAGGTGAGGTTGGAGACGTTCCAGTGGTCGGCGGTCAGCTTGAAGATCCAGTCGCCGTCGGGGAGCGACGAGCCGTCGATCTTCACTGTCTCCGAGCCGTACGCCGTGAGGGTGACGGGCGCGGAGGAGGTGCCGTTGGCCGTGGACTGGAGGGTGGCCGTCGGGTAATAGGTGCCGCCGCGGACCTGGATGACCGTGCCTGCGGTGGCGTTCTTGATGGCGTTGGACAGGTCGGTGGAGTTGCCGACCACCACGGTGGCGGCCTGCGCCTGGGTGGGCAGGGCGGCGAGTCCGGCGCCCAGGGTGAGGGCGGCGACGGCCGTGAGAGCGGTACGACGAGACATGGAGTGCGGGTCCTTTCCGTCGTTCATGGGGATGGGGAGGGACGCTTCACAGGACGGCGCGAAGCCAGGTGAAGACCTCGTCTTGCATGCGGTCGACGAAGACATGGCCGAGGTCGGGCCAGCTCTTCAGGTGCAACCGCTCCTCGGCGTGACGGGACCGCCAGACGGAGCGCAGCCTGTCGTGGGCCGCGCGGACGCCATCGGCCGGGAACAGCGGATCGAGCCCGCCGTCGAAGAACAGCATCGGCCTGGGTGCGGCGATGCTCGCCACGTCGGGGAAGTCGAGGAACCGGGGAAGCCCCGGGTGGAGCATGTAGTACGAGGACTGCCCGCGCAGGGTGTTGTTGCCGGGCACCATCATTTCCTTCAGGCCGGTCATCCAGCAGACGGCCGCCGCGGCCGCGAGGTCGTCGCTGAGCGCGGCCGCCTGCCAGGCGCGGAAGGCGCCCATGGAGAACCCGACGGCCGCCACCCGGTCCCGGTCGACCCGGTCGAGGCCGGCCAGGAATCCGGCGGCCCGGGCGTCCTCGCGGGCCATGAGTCCGGCGAGTGAGGAGCCGAGGTTGAAGAAGTTGGAGGCCAGGGCCTGCTGCTGGTCGTAGGCGAGGGGCCCGCGGTCGCCCCAGCCGAGAGCGTCCGCGCACAGCACGGCATACCCCCGCCGGGCCAGCTCGTCGCCGACGAACCGTCCGCTGAAGTACCGCTCCGACCAGACCTGCGCGGAGGCGAGCCGGGTGTCGTCGTACCAGGGCCGGACCAGCTTCTCCTTCCCGATGTCGAACTTGGCCCCGTGGTCGTGCAGGAGCAGCACGGCCGGGAACGGGCCGGGGCCGTCCGGGGTGAGGAGCGCGGCGCGGACGCGTTCGTGACGGGTGAGCGAGAGCGTCACCAACTCGCTGCTGTAGCCGTCCTGTTGCTGGTGATCGCTGTACTCGGGGGCGTACGGGGTCCGGTCCTCCCGCCCGACGAGCAGCAGCTCGTCGACCTTGGCGCGGGCGGCCCCGCGCCAGACGCGGAAGTCGCGGATCGGGGAGTTTCCCCAGGCGAGGGGGAAGGTAAGCTCGGCCTTGAGGGCGGGGTGGAAGTCGGGCAGCGGCCCCTCCACGACGGCCGACCGGGCCTCCATGACGGCCGACTGCGCCTCCTCGGCGGCTGCCCGCCCGTCCACGGCGGCCGTCGGCCCGTCCACGGCGGCTGCCCGCGCGTCGGTGGTGGCGGCGCCCCCGGCGAGGAGCGCGGCCCCGGTGCCGACCACGAACGCCCGCCGCCCCACCGCCGGGTCACGGGCGCCCATACGGCCTCCAGTTGCCGAGATACGTCGTGCGGGTGTGGGTGGCCGCCTCCTCTGCGGTCAGCTGCGGCCGGTTCGCCGGCATCGAGACAACCGCTCCGGGACCGGAGTTGGCGTGTTCGCGGAAGCGCATGGCCTGCCATGGGTAGGCGTCGCGCATGTTGGTGTACGGGGTCACCGCGTCGATACCGGAGCCGATCCAGGTGTCCCGTACGACCAGCGAGGGCCAGGCGGTCGTCTCGTAGGACGGCACCCACGGCCGGGCGATCTTGTACGCCGCGTCCTCGGCGCCGGAGGTGATCCGGCCGCGCAGCGCGAGGAAGCCGTAGGGGTTGGCCCGGGCGGTGGCGGGGGCGAAGACCATGCCCTTGGGGGTGAAGGTCACGTCCCGCTGGAGGGTGTGGAAGTGGCAGGCGTCGAAGACGGCCCGGCCGCGCCCGAAGACGAAGTCGACGTCGCCCTCGATGTAACAGCGGCGGAAGTACTGCCGGTCGAAGGCGTCCAGCGCGGTGGTGTCGGCGAAGAGGGTGTCCTGGTGGGCCAGGAGGCGCACGTTGTCGAAGTGTGTGCGGTCGCCGGTGACGTGGGCGGCCACCGCCTGGGTGCCGGTGATCTCCGGGTGGTCGGCGCGCAGCCAGTCGTTGGCGAGGGTGAGGTCGCGGACGGTGAGGCCGGGCGCGGCGGAGGTGAAGGTGGCGGAGCCCGCGGTGCCGTAGGTGCCGGACCCGTCGGGCTTCGGCGTCCCATTGGCGTTGTCGAAGACGAGGACGGCGGCACGCGGGTCGCCGGAGGCACCGCGAATCGTCAACTCAACTTTTCCCGCAGGCACGTTGACGACTTCTCGGTAGGTCCCCGGGTGTACGACGATCGTCCGGCCGGGCCCGTCGACGGCGTCCACGGCCGCCTGGAGGGAGTCGCCGGGGCGGACGTGCAGGATGCGGCGGGACTGCGCGTGGGCGGGAGCCGCGGTGACGGCCGGACCGCCCGCGAGGCCCGTGAGCCCCGTGAGCCCCGTGAGGAGGGTGCGTCGGCGCAGCATCTCAGCACTCCCCCTTCCAGGGCTCCCAGTCGCCCAGGTAGGCCTCACGGGTCGCCGCGCGGGCCTGGACGGCGGTGAGTTGCGGTCGGTTCTCCGGGACGGTGATCCGCGCTCCCGGCCCGCTGTTGCGGTACTCGGCGAACCGCTGGCTCTGCCACGGGAAGGAGGCCGACATGTCGGTGTAGGGCGCGGCCGCGTCGATCCCGGCGTCCAGACGGGTGTCGCGGACGGTGAGGCTCGGGCGGGCGGTGGTGTCGGAACTGGGGACCCAGGGGCGGGCCAGCTTGTAGAACGCGTCCGGCGCCCCGCTGCTGATCCGGCTCCGGGCGACCAGGTACCCGAGCGGGTTGGCGGCCGCCGTCGAGGGGGCGAAGACGAAGCCGTAGGGCGCGGCGGCCAGGTCGGTGCGGTTCAGGGTGCGGAAGTGGCAGTGCTCGTATACGGCCGTGGCCCTGCCGAAGACGAAGTCGACGTCTCCCTCGGCGTAGCAGTGCGCGTAGTACTGCCGGGCGAAGGCGGTGAGGGCGATGGAGTCGGCGTACAGGGTGTCCTGGTGGCCGAGGAAACGGCAGTGGTGGAAGGCGGAGCGGTCGCCCTGGACCTTGATGGCGACGGCCTGGGTGCCGGTGATGTCGGGGTGGTCGGCGCGCAGCCAGTCGTTGGCGAAGGTGATCCAGCGGGCGGTGAAGCCGTCGGCCTGCACGGTGGTGGTGGCCGACCCGGTGGTGCCGTAGGTGCCGCCGCCGGGCTTGGGGGTGCCGGCCGCGTTGTCGTGGACGATCACTACGTCACGCGGGTCCTCGGAGGCGCCGATCCAGGTGGCCTCGGTGCGGGTGGCGTCGAGGGCGACCGTCTCCCGGTAGGTGCCGGGGGCGAGGACCAGCGTCCAGCCGCTGCCGGTGGTGGCGGCGACGGCGTCGCGGACGCCGGTGAAGTCGCCCCGGCCGAGCGGGTCGACGTACAGGGTCCGGCCGGTGCGGCGGGCGGCGGGGGATCCGTAGCGGCCGAACGGGCGCTTTGCGGTGCCGGCCGCCCGCGCGGGCGCGGAGGCGAGGCCGAGGGCGGCGACCGTGCCGGCGCCGGCGGTGAGGAATCCCCTTCTGGAGATGGGGGGTCGGACCGGGTGAGGTGAGGGCATGCGGGTGCTCCTTGGCAGTGCGGCTCGCTGCTGAGGGGGCCGGGGCGGCGATGGGTCGCCGCCCCGGCCGACGTACGAGGGGGTCAGCCCAGGCGTCCGGCGCCCGCGCCGCAGTCGACGATCCGGGGGACCGCCCGCGCCGGGTCGACCTTGGTGCGCAGGGTCGGGGTCCAGCCCGCGCCGGACTGCAGGACCTCGGCCGGGATCTCCGCGTTGTGCACGGCGATCAGGTCGGTGAGCCTGCCGTTGACGTAGTTGTCGGCGGCGGTGAGCGGCGACACACTCCACCGCTTCAGCACCTTGGCCGCGCTGACACTCTCCGGCAGCGTGAACGCGTTGTGTTCGGCGACGAGTTGCGACTCCTTGCCGATACCGAAGCTGTACGCGAAGGAGTCGTCGCCGACGAAGTGGTTGTTGTAGGAGTCGACCTGTCCGAAGCGGACCCGGGGGGCGCGCTCGACCAGCTTCGAGAACTGGTTGTGGTGGAAGGTCACCTTCAGGTGCCCCCGGTCGCCGGCGGCCGTCGACTCGCTGTCGCTGTTGCCGATGAGGATCGTCTTGTCGTGCTCGGTGAAGACGTTCCAGGAGGCGGTGACGTAGTCGGCGCCCCGCACGATGTCCAGTTCGCCGTCGTGCTGCTGGTAGAGCATGCCGAAGTAGGTCGGTGCGGCGCTGTCCGGGTGCGCTCCGTCGGTGAAGGTGTTGTGGTCCAGCCACACGTGTGCCGACCCGTAGACGACGGCCGTGTCGTACTCGGAGTTCCAGTTGCCGTTCGTGCCGTCGGTCGGGTCCCACTGGGGGAAGCAGTCGATGGGCGACTCGAAGGCCAGGTTCCGGATGATCACGTTGTCGACGGCCTTGATCTGGAGGCTGGCGCCCTTGAACCCGGCGTTCTTCCCGATCCCGACGATGGTGGTGTTGGCGGGGACGTTCGCCTTGATGGCCTGGTCCTGGGCGGCGGCGGAGGCGCGCCGCAGTCCCTCCGGGCTGTCGTCGGGCTCGGCGCTCAGGTCGGTGTCCAGCCCCCAGGTCCCGGGCGCGTACTTGGCGAGGTAGGCGTCGAAGTCGTATCCGGGCGCGGCGAAGGCGTCACACCCCTCGGCGACGGCGTCGATGACACCCTTCACCCTGATGATCTTCGGTGCGCTGCCGCCGGCGGCGAGGGCCGCTTTGAACCCGGCCCAGGTGGTGACGGTGTAGACGTGGTCGGCGTCGGCCGCCGACCCGCCCGTGGTCCCCGTCCCGTACGAGGCCCAGCCGTCCTTGGCGCCCAGGACCTGCCGGCCGAGATCGCGGGACGCGGAGTGGGGCGCGGACTGGGGCGCGGACTGGGGCGCGGAGTGGGCGGAGGCCGTTCCCGTGACGGTGAGCACCAGCGCGGTGCACCCCACCAGAGCAGCTATGACGCGTCCATGACATATCGGTGTACGCACTGTGCGGGTCTCCTCTTGTTGCGGAAGGCGGTGCGGGTCCTACGCGAGTGGTGCGGGCCAGGTGATCCAGGACGTGGGGATCTCGTCGTGCAGCCGGACGACGTCACGCGGCGCGAGCACCCGCGTCCGCAGCAGCTCCCGCGCGACGAGCCGCGCCACGGCGATCGCACCCGGCGGATTGAAGTGCGTGTTGTCCTGCTCGGTGTCGGTCCAGTTGAAGTACGTCTTCGTCTCCTCGACGCCGAGTTCCTGCCACAGCGCGAGCGACAGCGCCTCGATGTCGAGCAGCGCCACCCGCTCCTCCTCGGCCAGCGCGCGCATGGCGGCCGGGTACTCGCCGTGCGTGGGCAGGGCGTTCCCCTCGGCGTCGAATCTGCGCCGCTCGACGGGCGTGGCGAGCACGGGCCGCGCCCCCTTGGCGCGGGCGCCGCCGATGTACTGCCGCAGGTGGTCCTGGTACGTCGTCCAGGGCTCCGTGTACCGGGCCGGGTCGGTGGTCTTCTCGTCGTTGTGCGCGAACTGGATCAGCAGGAGGTCACCCGGCCGGATGGCGGCGAGGATGGCGTCCAGCCGGCCTTCGTCGACGAAGCTCTTCGAACTGCGCCCGTTCACCGCGTGGTTGGCGACGGGCCGGTCCTTGTGGAGAAAGAAGGGAAGCGCCATGCCCCACCCGGTCTCGGGAGCGGCGTCGGAGTACTTCTGGGCGGCGGTGGAATCACCGGCGATGTAGATCGTCCGTTTGCGGCCCCGGGCATGGGCGGTACCTGCCGCCGCGACGCCGAGGGGGACGGCGGCCAGTGCCGCCGAGGTGACCTGCCTGCGGGTAAGTGACACGAACGTGCACCTCTCGTCCTTCGGGGCGCGGGGAACTGCGCGACCAGCCGAGACGGGCCGGCAGTCCCCCACGACCGCAACCAACCGGGCAGTTATCCGTGGTTCTTCTTCCAGTCGGCCTGCGCGGCGTTCAGCTGCTCGGCCAGCGTGTCCAGGAAGTCCTTCGCGCTCAGCTTGCCGAGCAGCACCTTCTGGAAGTTGGGCTCGTTGTCCGCCTTCGAGATGGTGTTCCAGTCGGGCAGGTAGTAGGGCAGCTGCACGATCTTGGTGGTGGTGCCCGCCAGCGCCTCGGCGGCCAGCTTCGTCGGCTCCGAAGCCTGCACCCAGGCGTCCTTCGCCGCCTCCGTGTTCGCCGGGATCGACCCCGCCGACTCGTTCCACTTGCTGTTCGACCGGTGCGACGCGGCGAACTCGATGAACTTCCAGGCGGCGGTCTTGTTCTTGCTCGCCTTGAACAGCCCGAGCCCGTCGACGGGGTTGGACACCTGCACCCGCGTGCCGTCGTCCCGCGTCGGCGCCGGAACGCCCTTGAACTTGCCGGCCAGCGCCTTCTGGTGGTCGCCGTAGGAGCCCAGGTTGTGGCTCAGCATGCCGATGGTGCCGGAGTCCCACTGGGCGACCATCTTGGTGAAGTCGTTGTTCACGTCGGCGGACGGGGTGTCCTTCTTGAACAGGCCGACGTACTTCTCCAGCGCGGCCACGTTCCTGGGGTCGTTGACCGTGGTCTTGTCGCCGTTCCAGAACTCGGTGACACCGCTCTGCCCGTAGGTGGCGTCCAGCGCCTGGGCGATGGACCCCGCGCCGCCGCGGATGGTGTACCCGAACGCGTTCTTCTTCTTGTCCGTGAGCTTGTCGGCGGCCTCGTAGAACTTCGTCCAGGTCGTCGGGGCGTCGAGACCGGCCTGCTGGAACAGGTCGGTGCGGTACCAGAGGGTGCCGTTGTTCGCGGAGGTCGGCACCGAGTACGTCTTGCCGTCGATGCCCGCCGCCTTGACGCCGTCCAGGAACTTCTGGTTGAGCTTGCCGTTCAGCGCGCTCTTGGAGATCCGGCTGTCCAGCGGTTCGAGGGCGCCCTGCGCGGCGACCTCGGCGAGCATCGCGGTGCCCACGCCGCCGACGTCGGGCAGCCCGCCGCCCTGGATGGCGGTGTCGTACTTGGACTGGACGCTGTCGGCCGGCACGCCGACATAGTTGACCTTGATGTCGGGGTTCGCCTTCTCGAAGTCGGCGATGATCTCCTTCCAGACGTCGGTACGCACACCGCCGTTGTTGTCCCAGAAGGTGATCTCCCCCTTGCCTGAGCCCTCGCCTCCCTTGTCCCCCGCGCCGCCGCTGCCGTCGTCGCCGCAGGCGGTGGCGGTCAGCGCGAGCACGGAGCCCAGGGCGACGGCCAGTGCGGCGCGCCTGCTTCTGCGGATGCTGCTCTTCATGTGTTCGGCTCTCTTCTTCTGGATCCCGACGGAGAAATGAAGTGGTGGGGGTCAGTGGGTGGCGCCGGCACGGGCGTACGGTTCCCAGCCGTCCGTGCCCCTGAGGTAGTCGGCGACGGTGTACGCCTCGGCGTCGGCGTCGCTCAGCTGCGGCCGGTCGGCCGAGGCCGCCGCTCCCGGACCGTGGTTGCGGTACTCGGCGAACCGGGCGTCCCGCCACGAGAAGCCGCTCATGTCGGTCCACGGCGAGGACCTGACCGCCGCCGGCAGCTCGGTGTCCCGGATCAGCACCTGGGCGACCGCGGCCGGCTCCCCGCCCGGGTGCCAAGGCCGCCCCAGGTGGAAGGACTGCTCCGGCGCGTCGCTGACCACCTTCGACCGGGTGATCAGGAACCCGTGCGGATTGCCCGTCCACGTCGAAGCGGCCGTCAGATAACCGTTGTCGGAGATCGACCCCCGGCTCAGCAACCGGATCACCGACCGCTCGATCACGGTCGTGGCCCGTCCGTAGACGAAGTCGACGTCGCCCTCGATGTAGGAGTCACGGATGTACACCCGGCTGACGGTCGTCAGCTTGGGGCTGTCGGTCATCAACGTGTCCTGGTTGCCCAGGAAGGCGGTGTTCTCGAAGACGATCCGGTCGCCGGTCGTCTTCATGGCGAGGGCCTGCTCGCCCTTCAGTTCGACCGCGGCCTCGTCGAAGTCGTTGCTGAAGGTGAGGTTGCGGGCGGTGACGTCGTTCGCGGCGATCCGGACGGTGGCGCTTCCCGTCGAACCCCCGTACTCGGCGGGCGTGTCGTGGACGATGACGGTGTCCGAGCGATCGTGTCCGGTCCCCCGGAGCAGGATGTTCGGCTTGGTGGCGGGGATCAGGACCTTCTCGCGGTACGTGCCCGGCGCGACGGCGATGGTGACGTCCTCGGAGTTGCCGTCGGGCACGGCGTCGACGGCCGCCTGGACGGTCGGGTAGTCGCCAGGGACGTACAGCGTGACCGCGTCGCCGATCCGCTTCTGCGGCCCGGAGAACCGGGTGACCAGTGCGGGGACGGCGGCCGCGGGGTCCAGACGGTAGGCGTAGAACGCGCGCGGGTCGAAGGCCGCCCCCCACGCGTCGGTCCGTCCGCTCGTGTTCCGCAGGATCGATCCGCGCTGCACCAGCTCGGCGGTGGCGTCGGCCTGGTAGGGGTGCTGGACCCCGTCGAAGTAGCTGTTCTCGATGACCATCCTGGTATGGCCCCGCGACCAGTTCCCGTACGTCCACACCGGGTCCCCGTCGGCCACCTGCGCCGAGAGGTAGTTGTTGTACAGGTGGGCGTACGCGCAGTTGTCCGCGGAGGGATTGCGCTGCTTCGTGCCCGTGAACCAGTTGTGGTCGATGGTGATCTGGGTCAGCACGTCGGTCGTCCAGCCGATGCCGAACGCCTTGTTGTGATTCGAGAACCGGTTGTAGGAGACGGTGACGTACTGGCTGTCCTTGCGGATGTCGAGCAGTCCGTCGCCCATGTGCGTGAAGCGGTTGTGGTCGATCCAGACGTGGTCGGCGGTGTCCATCTGGATCGCGTCGAAGTCGGTGGTCTTGCCGTCCCAGTCGCCCTCGACGTACGAGTCGCGGATCGTCAGGTTGCGGATGATCACGTTGTGCGTGCCGGGGTTCAGGTGCAGTTCCCCGTGCACGATCTCGCCGGTGTCACCGACGCCGATGATCGTCTTGTTCGAGGTCACGACGATGTCGGAGCCGAAGGGCTCGACGGCCACCGCGCCCTCGACCCGGATCACGTACGGCTCCTCGGCGGCCGCGTACCTCGCGAGCGAGGCCTGGTCGGTGACGGTGACGACCTCGCCGCCGGCGCCTCCGGTGGTGCCGCCGGCGAGGGAGGCGAAACCGTGGGCGCGGTCGGTCCAGCGGGGCGCCGAGAGGGCCGGGGCGAGGGCCGTCCCCGGCGCGTCGGCGGCCCTCGCCTGCCCGACGGCACCGAGGCCGAGCGTCGCGAGCAGGCCGACGACGGCCGCCAGGACCGTACCCGGTGGTGGCAAGCGCTTGCTATGGAAGTGCGTCATTGCGGCTCCCAGAAGGCGTACGGAACGAGTGGGTCAGAGCGGTCGGATCCGGAACTCGCTGAACGTGGCCGCCCCCGCGTGACCCGTCCCGGTGGGCGCGAGGGCGAAGAGGCCGAGCAGGGCACCGACCCAGCGCCAGGGGGTGGCGGCGAACACGGGACCGGAGTAGCTCAGGCCGTCGCCGATGTCGTAGGCGAAACGGCAGCGGGCCCCGGTGCCGATCTCGATCCGCAGACGCGCCCGTCCCCGGGGGGCGAGCCGCGGGTGGGCCGCGTCCCGTTCCCTCTCGGCGACCGGCTCGGCGAACCGGTGCACGAGGTGCACCGCCCCGTCGGTACCCCGCTGGAGCCCGATCCAGCCGAAGGCGTCCCCGAGGACCGCGAGTCCGGCGCGGGCTCCCGGCTCCTCGCTGTGCAGCTCCAGCTCCACCTCGACGGCGGACGGAAGCCCGGGGAGCCGTTGCGTGAGGACGCTCGGCAGGGCGCGCAGGTCGTGCGCGTCGGCCGTCCGCACGCAGGTCAGGCGCAGTCCGTCGGCGGAGTGCTGCGTCGCCCAGCCGTCCTGGGGGTTGGCCGTCCACGACCACTGGCGGCCGAAGCGTCCACCGGGGAAGTCGTCGTCGGTGGCCGGAACTTCGGGCGGCCCCGCCGGCAGCTCGGGCCTCCGGTGCTCCGGGACGGGGGCGCCCTCGTCGCCGATCACGGGCCAGCCGCCCCCGTCGTCCCAGCGCATCGGCTGGAGGTGGACGACACGGCCGTAGGCGCCGCGCTGCTGGAAGTGCAGGAACCAGTCCTCGCCGGATCCGGTGCGCACCCAGCCGCCCTGATGGGGCCCGTTGACCTCGGTGTCCTTCTGTTCCAGGACGATCCGCTCCTCGTACGGGCCGAAGAAGTCCCGGGCGCGGAAGGCACCCTGCCAGCCGGTCTCCACTCCCCCGGCGGGCGCGAGGATCCAGAACCAGCCGTCGTGCCGGTAGAGCTTCGGCCCTTCGATCGTGAACCAGCCGGGGATCCGGTCTCCCTCGACGATCACCTTGCCCTCGTCGAGGACGGCCGTCCCCTCGGGGTGCATACGGTGACCGGTGAGCCGGTTCTTCACGCCCGCGCGGGACTTGGCCCAGGCGTGCACCAGATAGGCCTCGCCCGTCTCGTCGTCCCAGAGGGGGCACGGATCGATGAGGCCCTTGCCCTGCTTCACCAGCAGCGGGCGGGACCAGGGCCCCCTGATCTGCGGGGCGTTGATCTGGAAGATGCCCTGGTCGGGGTCGCCCCAGAAGATCCAGAAGCGGTCGTCGTGGTGTCTCAGGGAGGGCGCCCACACTCCGCAGTCGTGCCGCGGGGACCTGAACTCCGCCGCCGGTTCGAGGCGTTCGAGGGCGTGGCCGACCAGCGTCCAGTTGACCAGGTCGCGCGAGTGCAGCAGCGGCAGGCCGGGAGCGCGGCCGAAGCTGGAGGCGGTGAGGTAGAAGTCGTCGCCCACCCGCACGACGTCCGGGTCGGACCAGTCGGCGTTCAGGACGGGGTTGGTGTACGTCTCGTACGTCACTGGCTGACCGCCTTCCGTACGAGTGCCGCCGCCTCGTCCCGGTCCAGGCGGCCGTCGGCGACGACGGTGACGATCCGGCGTACGGCCGTCTCGCCGGGCGGAACCGGCAGCCGTTCCTCGGCGGCCAGTGCGGAGCCGACCCCCGGGTACTCGGCGGTGCGGACGAACCAGGGGTCGCGGCGGGTGGCGCCGGTGGCCCCGGCGAAGACGAGCGTCCAGCCTCCCCCGCTCCCGGTTCCGCTCGAGCGGGGGGACCCCCGTCCCGCCAGGGCGAGCCAGTCGGCACGGGCGCCGTGCACCGAGGCCTCGCCCTCCGTGCCGGCGGTGAAGACGTCGGGGGGCGTGTTCTCCTTCCGGGCCCGCCAGAAGAAGCCGCCGTAGGCCGCTCCGGGGCGTCCGTTCGTCGCCGGGCTGCCGATGGACAGCGGGCCGGACGTGACGTTGGTCAGGGAGAAGGTGAAGTCCAGCGCCCAGGCGGAGTCGGTGAGTCCGGTGGCCGCGACGGTACGGCGCTCACGCAGCAGTTCCGTTCCCGAGGCGACCCAGCGCAGTTCCTCCACGAAGCCGTCCGGGTCGCGGAGCTGGAAGGAGCCGTGCCGCTGGGCGCCGTGGTTGTCGAGCTCGGTCGGGCCCCGGTCACGGACATAGGTGCGTCCGCCCCAGAAGTTGTGCCCCTCGACGTCGGGTACGGCTACACCGACGCCCAGGTGGTGGGTGTGGTCGGCCGGGCTCAGTTCGGTGACCGCCGTGCCGGCCAGGGTGGTGACGGGGTGCAGGTAGGGGCGCGGGGAGAGCCGGACGGGCAGCTCGGGCCGGGTGACGTAGCGGGCGACCGGGCGTCCGGCGACTCGCAGGACGACGGGTGCGTCGGCCGGCTGTGCGGTCATCAGGGACTCACCTCTTTCGGATGCGCGGTCGGGAACGCCCAGGGGGCGCCCAGTTCGGAGAAGAGGGCGAGGGTGTCGGCGGCGGCCGCGACGAGGCCGTCGATGCCGGGGACGACCCGCCGTTCCTCGTCGGGCAGCAGGCGCCAGGCGTCCTCGGGCAGCCGCACCGGGTCGGGGGCGACCCGGATCGCCTCGACGACCCGCATGAACGACTCGGTCACGGCGGGCGGGACCAGCAGGTCCGTGCCGTCGGCGAGGTGCTCGACGAGGTTCTCCAGCAGGTCGGTGCGGCCGTACTCGAACTCCTCGGGGCCGTGGCCGGCCCGCTGGATCAGGACGCGGTCCTGCTTGTACCAGTACGTGATCCGGCCGCGGCTGCCGTGGACGATGACGTACGGGTCGTCGGGGTCCTCGGCGCACAGCGTGGCCGCGACGACGATCTCGCGGCCGTCGGCCGTGCTGACGCGGACGCAGGAGGTGTCGTCGGACTCGATGGCGTTGGCGTGCGCCAGCTCGGTCTCGATGCCGGTGACGTCCTCGGAGCGGGTGGCGCCGGCCAGCGCGAGGGCGGTGGCGACGGCGTGCGCGAGGGGGTTGGTGAGCGCCCCGTCGATCACGTCGACACCGTTCAGCCGCCGCTTGCCCGCCCAGGGAGCCCGCCGGTAGTACGTCTCGGCGCGCGCCCAGGCGCCGGCTCCGCCGACCCCGGCGATCTCACCGATCACCCCGTCGGCGATCAGTTCGCGGATCGCGGGCACGGCGTGCGAGCCCAGCGACTGGAAGCCGATCTGGCAGACCACACCCGCCTCGGCGACCCCGTCGGCCATCCGGCGGAACTCGGCGTAGGAGGGCGCGGGCGGCTTCTCCAGGAGCAGGTGCACGCCCTTGCGCGCGGCGATCAGGGCCAGGTCGGTGTGGGTGGGGATCGGGGTGCAGATGACGGCGATCCGGGCGCCGGTCGTGTCCAGCAGCGCGCCGAAGTCGGCGGACTGCTCGGGCGTGCCGAGGCCCTCGGGGATCTCCGCCGGGGTCAGCGGAACCAGCTCGCAGACGCCCGCCAGACGGACGATGCCCTTGTCCTGGAGCCGGCGGATGTTGTCCAGGTGCCAGCGGCCGTGGCCGCGTGCGCCCGCGAGGACAATCGGTACAGCGGTGCTCATGGGATCCTCCCTGCGCCCGCGCCGCGTGCCACCTCGCGGTCGGCCACCGCGGCGCTGTCGATCTTTCCGTGCAGGGTAGGCGTCCAGCCGACGTCCGCCGTGAGATCGCGCTCGCTGCCGCTGTTGTAGGCGTTGTGGATCGCGAGGAGGTCCACCGGCCAGCCGTTGAAGGATGTGCCGCTCTGGTGCAGGGCGGTGCCGTTCCAGCTCTTGACCAGGTCGGCGACCTCCACATGGCCGGGGGTGTGGAAGGCGTTGTTCTCGGCGTAGAGGGCCGACTCGGTCGACACGCCGAGCGAGTAGCGGTACTCGGCGCCCTCGGGGACGACGTACCGGTTGTCGTAGACGTGCACCTGCCCGAAGCGGACGCGCGGCGCGCGCTGTACGACGGACTCGAACTGGTTGTGGTGCAGGGTGACCCGGAGCTTTCCGCGGTCGCCGGTGGCCGTGTCGCCGCTGCCGATCAGCATCGCCTTGTCGTGGTCGGCGAACCGGCTCCAGGAGACGGTGACCAGGTCGGAGCCGTTGGTGATGTCGAGCAGGCCGTCGTGGCGGAGGTAGTTGCGGGCGAAGCGGGTGGGCTCCTTCGCGTCCGGGTGGCCCTGGTCGCTCGCGGTGATGTGGTCGACCCAGACATGCGTGGCGCCGGTCAGCCAGATGTTGTCGTACGCCGTCTTCCAGTCGCCGAGGCCGCCGGTGTTGGGCTGCCAGACGGGGAAGCAGTCGTAGGCGTCGCGCAGGTCGAGGTTGCGCAGGATGACGTTTTCGGCGTTCCTGACCTGGAGACTCGCGCCCTTGAGGACGGCCCCCTTGCCCAGGCCGACGATGGTGGTGTGGGAGCCGACCGGCAGTACGATCCGCTCGGCCTGCCGGGCCGCCGACGCCTGGCGGGCCTCCTCCTGGGGGCCGCTCGGCTTGGCCGAGCCCCAGGTGCGGGGGTCGTAGGCGGCGAGGTACTTCCGCAGGCCGTAGCCGTCGGTGGCGTAGTCGGCGCAGTCCAGGTGGTCGCCGTCGTCGTCGGTGTTGGCGTCGATCGTCCCGGCGATCCTGATGATCTTCGGGGTGTCGCTGCCGCCGTCGAGGGCGCGGACCAGTCCGGCGCGGTCGGTGACGGTGTACACATGGGCGTCGTCGGCTGCCGCGCCTCCGGTGGTACCGGAACCGTATGCCGCCCAGCCGTCGTCGGCGGCGAGGGTGTCGCGGGAGATGTCCCGGGCCTCGGCCTGCGCGGGGACGCAGAGCAGCCCCAACACGGCTGTCACCGGAATGATCTGACGGACCCTCACCCCTTCACCGCCCCCGCACTGAAGCCGGTGATCAGCCACTTCTGGATGAAGGCGAAGACGATCACCACGGGGACGGCGGCGATGATGCCGCCCGCGGCCAGTGCGCCCAGGTCGACGCTGTCCGCGCTCATCAGGGTGTTGAGGCCGACGGGGATCGTCTGCTTGGTCTGGTCGGACAGGAACATCAGGGCGAACAGGAAGTGGTTCCAGGCGTGCACGAAGGCGAAGGAACCGACGGCGATCAGCCCGGGCCGCAGCAGAGGCAGGACGACGATCCGGAAAGCGGTGAGCCGGTTGCAGCCGTCGACCCAGGCGGCCTCCTCCAGGGAGTACGGCACGTTCCGGATGAAGCCGCTGATCAGGATCATCGACAGGGGCAGCTGGAAGACCGTCTCGGCGATGATGACGCTGCCCAGCGAGTTGATCATCTTGAGTTCGGCGAAGATCTGGAAGAGCGGTACGAGGAGCAGCGCGCCCGGTACGAACTGGGTGCACAGCAGGGCCAGCATGAAGCCGCGCTTGATCCTGAAGTCGAAACGGGCGAGGGCGTAGCCGCCGGCCAGGGCTACGCCGGTGGTGAGCAGCAGGGTCGCCACACCGGTGAGCACGCTGTTCTGGAAGTAGACGGCGAAGTCCCGCTCGTTCCAGACCTTCTCGAAGTGCTCGAAGGTCATCGGCCAGGGTACGAGCGAGGTCGAGCCGGCCGGGCGGAGCGCGAAGAGGAGGATCCAGTAGAAGGGGACCAGGGTGAAGACCAGGTAGATCCCCAGGGGGAGGTAGATCTGCCAGCGGGGTGCCTCGTCCCAGGCGCGGTTCTTCCCGGGCGGGCGCCTGTCGGGCGCGCCGGGCACGCGGACGGGGACGGGTGTGACCTCGGTGGCCTCCTTGGTGATCACTTGTCGCCTCCTCCGAACTTGCTCAGCCGCAGATAGACCATCGAGCAGAAGAGCAGGATCACGAACGCGACCGTGGTGAGGGCGGACGCGTAGCCGAAGTTGTGGGCGTCCACGCTGGTGTTGGCGATGTAGAGCGGGAGGGTGGTGGTCTCCCCCGCCGGACCGCCGCCGGTGAGCGTGTAGAGCAGGTCGACGTTGTTGAACTCCCACACCGCGCGCAGCAGCGTGGACAGGACGATGGCGTCCTTCAGATGGGGCAGGGTGATGTGCCAGAACTGCTTGATCCTGCCGGCCCCGTCGACCTCGGCGGCCTCGTACAGGTCCTTGGAGACGGACTGGAGGTCGGCGAGGATGAGGATCGCGAAGAACGGGACACCGCGCCACAGGTCGGCGACGACCGCCGCCGGGAAGACGGTGGACGTGTCCGACAGCCAGCTGGTGCCGTACTCGCCGATCCCCATGTCCGCGAGGTAACGGGTGACACCGGTCTGGGAGTTGTAGAGCAGCACCCAGATCGCTGAGGTCAGCACTCCGGAGACGGCCCACGGCGAGAACACCAGCGCCCGGCCGAGCGAGCGCCCCACGAAGGTCTGGTTGACGATCAGCGCGAGCGCCAGGCCGAACAGCAGCTGGAGCCCGACCTCGACGAAGACCCACTTGGCGCTGAAGGTCAGGGTGTCCCAGAACTGGGGGTCGTCGGTGAAGGCGTGCACGAAGTTGTCGAAGCCCGCGAAGCCGTTGCGCCACGGCTTGGTCGGGTTGTAGTTCTGCAGGCTGTAGTAGAAGACGCTGATGACCGGGTAGGCGATGAAGCCCAGCATCAGCAGGGCCGCCGGCGCGATCAGCAGGTACGGCAGTCTGCGGGGCGTGGCGGAGGCACGGCGCCGCCGGGGTGGCGCGGGCGGCTTCGCCACGGCTGCGGCTTGGGCCATGACAGTTCTCCGTTCTCAGTACGTCTCTCGGTGCGTGGTGCGGCTCTCGGTGCGTCGTGCGTTCGGGTGCGTCGTGCGGTCGTGCGCGTTCGGGTGCTTCGTTCGGTCGTGCGCGTTCGGGTGCTTCGTGCGGTCGTGCACGCTCGGGTGCTTCGTGCCTTCGGGCGGGGGAAGCGCTTTCTCCGTGCACAGGGGTGGGCCAGGTCGTGCTGTGGTTCAGCCCGCGTACGGGTCCGCGACCTTGCCCGGACGGGCCAGGAACTCGAAGTCGCAGCCGGTGTCGGCCTGGGTGATCTGTTCGTTGTAGAGCGCGCCGTAGCCGCGCTCGTACCGGACGGGCGGCGGCGTCCACCGCGCCCTGCGCCGGTCCAGCTCCTCGTCGTCCACGTTGAGTCGCAGGGAGCGGGCCTCGACGTCGAGGGTGATCGAGTCCCCCGTGCGCACCAGGGCGAGGGGCCCGCCGACATGCGACTCGGGCGCCACGTGCAGGACGCAGGTGCCGTAACTCGTCCCGCTCATCCGGGCGTCGGAGATCCGCACCATGTCCCGCACACCCTGCTTGAGCAGGTGGTCGGGGATGGGCAGCATGCCGTACTCGGGCATGCCCGGGCCGCCCTTGGGGCCGGAGCCCCGCAGTACCAGGACGGTGTCGGCGGTGATCCCCAACCCGGGGTCGTTGATGGTGCGTTGCATGGTCCGGTAGTCGTCGAAGACCACGGCGGGGCCGGTGTGCCTGAGCAGATGGCGCTCGGCGGCGATGTGCTTGATGACGGCGCCGTCCGGGCACAGGTTGCCGCGCAGGACGGCGACCCCGCCCTCGCTCGCGACGGGGTCGTCCCGGTGCCGGATCACGTCGTCGTCGTGGACCTGGGCGCCGTCCAGCTGCTCGCGCAGGGTGTCGTGGGAGACGGTCGGGCGGTCCAGGTGGAGCAGGTCCGGGATCCGGGAGAGGAAGCCGGGGAGCCCGCCCGCGAAGTGGAAGTCCTCCATGAGGTACTTCTGGCCGCCGGGCCGCACGTTGGCGAGCACCGGGACGGTCCGGGCGATGCGGTCGAAGTCGTCGAGGGTGAGCTTGACTCCCGCGCGCCCCGCCATGGCGATGAGGTGGATCACCGCGTTCGTCGAGCCGCCGAGGCCGAGGACGGTCGTCACCGCGTCCTCGAACGCGTCCGCAGTGAGGATCTCGCTCAGTCTGCGGTCCCGGTGGACCAGTTCGACGATGCGCAGGCCCGCGGCGGCCGCCATCCGGTCGTGCCCGGAGTCCACGGCCGGGATGCTCGACGCGCCCGGCACCGTCACGCCCAGCGCCTCCGCGGCGGCGGTCAGTGTGGACGCCGTGCCCATCGTCATGCAGTGCCCCGGGGAGCGCGCGAGACCGCTCTCCAGCTCGGCCAGCTCGCAGTCGCCGATGAGACCGGCCCGCCTGTCGTCCCAGTACTTCCACATGTCGGTGCCCGAGCCGAGGACCTCGTTGCGCCAGTGGCCCGGCAGCATGGGCCCGGCCGGGACGAAGACCGCCGGCAGGTCGACGCTGGCCGCGCCCATGAGCAGCGCGGGTGTCGTCTTGTCGCAGCCGCCCATCAGCACGGCCCCGTCGACCGGGTAGGAGCGCAGCAGCTCCTCCGTCTCCATCGCGAGGAGGTTGCGGTAGAGCATCGGGGTCGGCTTCTGGAAGGTCTCGCTGAGCGTGGAGACCGGGAACTCCAGCGGGAATCCGCCCGCCTGCCACACCCCCCGCTTCACGGCCTGCGCGCGGTCACGCAGGTGGACGTGGCAGGGGTTGATGTCCGACCAGGTGTTGAGGATCGCGATGACCGGCTTGCCGAGGTGCTCCTCGGGGAGGTAGCCGAGCTGGCGGGTGCGGGCGCGGTGGCTGAAGGAGCGCAGGCCCTCGGCGCCGTACCACTGGTGGCTCCTGAGGTCCTCGGGGCGCTTGCGGGCCCGATCGTCGAAGCGCTTCATATGGACCATCCGGCTGCTATGGCGGCGACCTCGGCCCGTTCGTCCTCGGGCAGGGTCCGGCTCGGCGGGCGCACCTCGCGGCGGCACAGGCCCAGGGACGCAAGGGCTTCCTTGACGACCACGACATTGTCGGCGGAACCGTTGGCGGCGCGCAGTTCCTCGAAGCGTCTGATCTGTTCCCACACCTTCATCGCGGCCGGGTAGTCCCCTGATCGAAGCGCTTCGATCATGTTCAGCGAAACGGCCGGGGCGACGTTCACGAGCCCGGAGGTGAAGCCGGTGGCGCCCGCGGAGAAGTAGGAGGGGGCGTACGGCTCGGCGAGGCCGGCGACCCAGACGAAGCGCTCGAGGCCCGCGTCCCGCGCGAAGGCGGCGAACCGGGAGGCGTCCGGGACGGCGTACTTGACGCCGATGACGTTGGGACAGGCGTCGGCCAGTTCGGCGAGCCGCTCGCCGTGCAGCTGCGCGTTGCGGATGTACGGGACGACGCCCAGCTCGGGCACGGCCTCCGCGATCTCCCGGTGGTAGTCGACCCAGCCGCGCTGCGAGACATAGGGGTGGACGGGCTGATGGACCATGACCATCTGCGCGCCCAGCTCACGGGCGTGCCGGGCCGAGGCGACGGCGGTCGGTACGTCGTGTCCGACGCCGACCAGGATCACCGCCCGCTCGCCGGCCACCTCGACGGTCAGCTCCGTGACCAGGCGGCGCTCCTCGGGGGTGAGGGCGTAGAACTCACCGGTGTTGCCGTTCGGGGTGAGGGTGGTGATCCCGCCGTCGAGCAGCCGGCGCAGCAGGGCCCGGTGGGCTTTGCCGTCGACGGAGCCGTCCTCGGCGAACGGGGTCACCGGGATGGCCACCACGTCGGCCAGGGCCGCCCGCTGGGTCTCGAACGCCACGCTGCTCATTCCTGACCTTTCTCTGCCTGGGCCTTCGCGGGGGCCTCCTGGGCGGTCTCGGGGAACGCCCGGTGCACGAAGGACGCGATGTGGGCGTGCAGGGCGCTGCCCGCTCCGTCGGCGTCGCCCGCCAGGGCGAGCCGCAGGATCTCGCGGTGCTCACCCGCCTCCCGGTCCCAGGAGGGCGAGGCGGCCCAGGCGACGGCGGAGACCAGGGCGGCCTGGTCGCGTACCTCGTCGAGCATCCGGCCGAGCAGCGGATTGCCGCACGGCAGGTACAGGGCCCGGTGGAACTCCCGGTTGGCCAGGGACCGTTCGGCGGTGTCGGTCGCCTCGTCGGCCATGGTCAGCGCCTCGCGTGCGGCGTCCAGGGAGGCGCCGCGCCGTACGGCCCGCCTGAGCGCCTCGGGTTCGAGGAGCAGGCGTACGTCGTAGACCTCGCGCGCCATGTCCGCGTCCACCATGCGCACCGTGACGCCCTTGTACTGGCTCATGACGACCAGTCCGGTGCCGGCCAGGGTCTTGAGCGCCTCGCGCACCGGGGTCTTGGACACCCCGAACTGTGCGGCGAGGTCGGTCTCGACCAGGGCCTGACCGGGCGTCAGCCGCCCGGTGAGGATACGGCGTTTGATCTCCTCCAGCACGTACTGCGTGCGGGAGGGGATCGGCGTGGGCACAGAGGTCATGCGCGCCTCTCGGATGTCGCGTATCTGATCTCGGATCTCGCGTATCGCGTATCGCGTCTCATATATGACGTACGAAGTACGACGCGTTGAAGGTAGGAGCGGCCCCGTGTTTCGTCAATGCTTCTGACAAAGGAAGTCGAGGTTGGCGGGACGCAAGGGTCCCAAGTGGGGTCAGATTCCCCAGTGGGGTCAGAAGGGGATGGTCTCGCCCTCGCGAGCGGTGCGGGCGGGCCCGCCGAAGGTGACGGCGGCCCGGGCGGTGGCGGCCTCCCGGGTCAGTGTGGGCCCGACATGCGTGATGTACAGCTCGCGCACCCCCGCCCTGCGCGCGGCGTCGCCCGCCTCCTCCGGCGTGAGATGCACCTGCTTCTCCCGTTCGCCTTCGCGATGCCGGTCGATGTCCGCCTCGCACAGGAACAGGTCGACCCCGGAGGCGAGTTCACCGAGGGCGTCGCACGGCCCGCTGTCGCCGGAGTAGGCGAGGACGCTCCCCTGGCACTCGACCCGCAGTCCGTACGCCTCGGTGTCGTGCGCCACCGCGCGGGAGGTGAGGCGCAGGTTCCAGTGCCGTACGGTGTGCCCGTCGAACAGGGCCCTGAAGTCGAAGACCCCGCTCAGGAACCGTACGTCCGACCGGCCGAGGAAGCCCGCCAGGCGCCGGGCGCAGTCGAGCGGGGCGTAGACCGGGATCGGGGCGGGCGGGGTCATCCCGCCGTAGGCGAGGGCGTAGGCCGCGGCGAGGAGATCCGCGCTGTGGTCGGCGTGCAGGTGGGAGATCCAGATCGCCGTGAGCCGGTCGGGATCAGTGTGCCGCTGCAACTCGGCGAACGTGCCGGGTCCGGCGTCCACCCATACCTCCGCTCCCGCGCCGCGCAGCAGATAGCCGGAGCAGGGGCGGCCCGGCCGGGGGTGCGGAGAGGCGGTACCGAGGACGGTGAGGCTGAGGGGCATGGTGGGGAGCGTACGTTTCGGTTCCGGCGGACGCGCCGTGTTTCACATGCGTCTACGGCAACCTCGGGGAACCGTCTACGCCTTGCTCGGTGCCCTGCGGTAGGGCCTCGGTGCGTGGGTCAGCGCGTCCACCCGGGGTCGCGGCCGCTCAGTCCGACCGCCCGGTCGAGCAGCGGGGCGTCGTCCGGGACGGGCACCACGGGACCGAAGACGCCGTCCCCGCGGTCCGACTGCTCGGCGGCCACCCGTAGAAAGTCGTGCGAGGCCCGCAGCGCGGCCGGATCGGGCGCGTACTCCTGCCCGGTGGCACGGGCCAGGTCCCAGCCGTGGATCACCAGCTCGTCGACCGCGACGGCGGCCGCGACAGCCCCGGGCAGGTCGACGCCGCCCGCGCGGGTCATACCGGTCCAGGCGGCCGGGTCCCGCCAGGCCTCGGCGAGTTCGTCGAGCGCCTTGGCCAGTTCCTCGCGCCAGCCGAAGCCGATGTCGGGTCCGGCGGCGTCCGGAGCGGTGCCGGTACGGGCCCCCAGGTCCTTTCGGGCGGCGTCCCGGAAGGCGACGGAGAGGCCGGTGAGGTGTCCGAGCAGGTTGCGGACGGCACAGCCCGGGCAGGGCGTCCCGTCCGCGAGCTGCTCGTCGCGGACACCCTCCGCGAGGCGCGCCACGATCAGGGCCTGCGGGCCGAGGTCGAATGTTGCTGTCGTGTCGGTCATGGAGGGTGGACCGGCCGCACCCAGCGAACTCATCGGTGCCACGCCCAGGGATTCCGCCCGGAGGTTCCACCGCATCCCGTCCGCGCCGAAGCCCGGCGCCTGCCGAAACCCGGCGCCTACGGAGCCTGGCGCCCGCCGAAACTCGGCGCCTGCCGAGCCCGATGCCGGCCGAACCCCGCGCCTGCCGGGCCCGAGCCTGCCAAGCCCATGCCAGCCGAACCCCGGCGCCCGCCGAAACTCGGCGCCTGCCGAGCCCGATGCCGGCCGAACCCCGGCCCGACGCTCTCGACGGCAACACCCACTACCGCCGCCGCGCGGCTCTCAGCGGGAGGACTGCGCCGCATGCACGGCTACCGGCCCGGTGCCAGCCGAACCCCGCGCCTGCCGAGCCCGAGCCTGCCAAGCCGACGCCAGCCGAACCCCGGCGCCCGCCGAAACCGACGTCCGCCGAACCCCGGCGCCTGCCGAGCCCGATGCCGGCGTCTGCAGAACCGGCGCCTGCCGAGCCCCGGCACGACGCTCGCGGCGGCAGCACACCCCTACTCACCATCGCCCGCTCGCTGCTCGGTGAACCGCGGGTTCTCCTGCTGGACGAACCGCCGCCGCGCGGCTCTCAGCGGGAGGCCAGCGCCTCGCGTACGGCCGCCAGGTCCTCGTCCGAGGCCAACCCCGCGTGATACAGCCGGACTTCGGTCGCGCCGAGTTCGCGGGCGCGTGCCATGTCGGCGGTCAGTGTTCCCGGGCTGCCGCCCATGCCGGAGACGATGCCGAGGTTGGCGGCGACGACCGCGCCCTCGCGGCCCTGCCCGGCGAAGGGGGCCAGTAGGCCGGGCCCGCCCGCGCAGGGCACGACGACCCCGTCCGCGACGGACAGGATGTGCGCGGGGTCGACTCCCGGGTTGGCGCCGACGTGGTACGTCACGGGGTCGGCGTGCAGCAGGACCTGGAAGCCGTCGGGCGCGGCGTCCCGTACCGCGCGCACCGCGCTCTCCTGGAGGGTGTGGGCCCTCTCGTCGCGCCACGCGCGCGTGGCCGCCGCCGTCTCCTCCCCGAGCAGCTTCTCCACGCCGGTCCAGTTTCCGTCGTCCGGCGCGCCCCGCCACAGCGGCTCCAGCGCCTCCCGTACTGCGGCGGCGAGCGCGTCGGCGTCCAGGCCCCGCTCGCGGTAGCCGGCCCGGCAGGCGGGGCAGAAGCAGAGCGCCATCAGGTACTGGCCGGCGTCGCCGAGGCCGACGCCGCCGGTCTTGTCGTGGGCGTGCAGGTGCTGGAGCCCGTACCAGCCGAGGGACTCCAGTTCGGTGCCGCCCGCGCCGGGGCGTACGGCGGCCTCGGCGGCGAGGTCGACGAGGTACGCGCGCGTGGCGGGCTGGGCGATGCAGGGGGCCCACGGGTAGCGGTCGCCGTAGGCGTTGACGACCGAGGTGTCCGGATGCTCGGCGCCCAGCCGGGAGTTGTGCGCGAGGACCACCCAGGTGTGCACGTCGAGGCCGGCCCGCGCGAGCGCTTGGGCGGCCTCGCCGTAGGCGTCGCCGGGGGCCCAGTCACCGGCCGCGTACGGGCGCAGGGCGCGGCCCTTCCAGCGGTCGCCGGCCGGATCCGTCGGGTACAGCACGGCCGCGTGCTCGGCGGTGACGATGCGGTGGCGCGGGTGGCGGGGCGTGAGGGCGCGGGTGGAGTGGTAGGCGGCGGCGAGGGTCACCTGTTCCACGCCGAGCGCGGCGATCCGGGCCGGCGCCCCGGGGTCGCCCACGACGTCCCAGGGGTAGACGAAAGTCGACGCCTTCACCTACTTGTCCTCCTCCAGCAGCAGCGCGTAGCCGCGCTCGATCACCCGGGCGAGCTGCTTGACATGATCCTCGCTCGGTTCGTGCAGCGGCGGGCGCACCTCGCCCACGTCGAGGCCGCGCAGCCGGACCCCGGCCTTGACGAGCGAGACGGCGTAGCCGCGGCCCTGGGCGCGCAGTTCGACGAACGGCCGGTAGAAGCCGTCGAGGAGGCGGTGGGCGGTGGTGTCGTCGCCGGTGGTGAGTGCCCGGTGGAAGGCGAGGGCGATCTCGGGGGCGAAGCAGAACACGGCCGAGGAGTAGAGGGTGACGCCGAGGGCCCGGTAGGCGAGCTGGGTCTGTTCGGCGGTCGGCAGGCCGTTGAAGTAGAGGAAGTCGCCGGGGACCTCGGTGCGCACGGCGCTGACGATCCGCTGCATCAGGTCGAGGTCGCCGAGGCCGTCCTTGAAGCCGATGATCCCCTCGGTCCTGGCGAGTTCGACCACGGTCTCCGGGGTGAAGACGGCGTTGTCGCGCTGGTAGACGACGACGGGCAGGGAGGTCGCGGCCGCCACCGACCGGTAGTGCAGCAGCAGGCCCTCCTGCGGGGCGACGACGAGGTAGGGCGGCATGGCGAGCAGGCCGTCCGCCCCGGCCGACTCGGCCAGCCGCGCGTAGCGCACGGCGAGCGCGGTGCCGTAGCCGGCGCCCGCGACGACCGGCACCCGTCCGGCGGTCTCCGCGACGGCCGCCCCCACGCAGGCCTCGAACTCCTCGGGGGCGAGCGCGTGGAACTCCCCGGTCCCGCAGGCCGCGAAGACGGCGGCGGCACCCGCCTCGACGCCGCGGCGGACATGCGCGCGGTAGGCGTCGAGGTCGAGGGAGCCGTCGGGGCCGTAGGCGGTGACGGGGAAGAACAGCGGTCCGCTGGGGACGCGGAGGCGGTCGGCGAGCGGGGCTGACGTCACGGGCTCTCCCGGGTCCATAACGGGTCCATATCCTTGAGCGGTGTCCATATTCCTGAACAACCTCACGCTAGGGTGCCCGATCGGGCCGGGTCAAGCGTGCAAACCCCCGAGACACCAGCACTTTCGCCATACGCGCAGGACACTTGACGGGTGCGGCCACCGCTCCCTAGCGTGTCTATGAATGTGAACTAGGGCCACACATGCGTCCGACCTACCAGTGATCCCCTCGCACCGCGATCCAAGGAGACCCGAGGATGCCCGCTCCGCGCACCGTCCTGCTCACCGGCGCCGCCGGCGGCCTCGGCACCCTGATGCGGGACCTGCTGCCCGCGTACGGCTACGAGCTGCGGCTGCTCGACCTGCGTCCGGTCGAGGGGGGGCCGGAGGCGATCGTCGCGGACCTGGCCGACCGGAAGGCGGTCCGTGAGGCGGTGCGGGGCGTGGACGCGATCATCCACCTCGCGGGCATCTCCCTGGAAGCCCCCTTCGAGAAGATCCTCGCCGCGAACATCGCGGGGACGTACAACCTGTACGAGGCCGCCCGCGAGGAGGGTGTGCAGCGCATCGTCTTCGCCTCCTCCAACCACGCGGTCGGCTTCACCCCCCGCCCCAGGGGCGACGCGCCGCACGAGGCGGGCGAACTGATCCCGATCGACACCCCGCACCGCCCGGACACCTTCTACGGCCTGTCCAAGTCCTTCGGCGAGGACCTCGCCCAGCTCTACTGGGACAAGCACGGCCTGGAGAGCGTGTCGGTGCGCATCGGTTCCTGCTTCGCCGAGCCGACCAGTGTGCGCATGCTGTCGGTGTGGATGAGCCCGGCCGACGGCGCCCGCCTCTTCCACGCGGCCCTGACCGCCGAGAACGTCGGCCACACCGTCGTCTACGGCTCCTCCGACAACACCCGGCTGTGGTGGGACCTGAGCACCGCGCGGGCGCTCGGCTACGACCCGCAGGACGACTCCGAGCCGTACGCCGGGAAGCTGATCGCCGAGCAGGGCGAGCTGGACCCCGAGAACATCGCCCACGCCTACCTGGGCGGCCACTTCGTCAGCGACCCGCCGATCTGGCCGTACTGACCGGAAAGCGGACCTCGCGGACGGGGGGGGGGGCCCCCACCGGCCCCCCCCCCCCCCGAAACCCCCCCCCCCCCCCCCCCCAACCCCCCCCCCCCCCCCGGCACCCCCCGGACCCG
>NZ_JBHWUU010000034.1:32584-43649 GCF_042737375.1 Streptomyces sp. NPDC060000 | reverse complement strand
GCTGTCGCTGTGCCCGCCGGCGTGGGGCCGGCTGCGCGCGGTGGCGTCGCGGGGGGTCGGGCGGCGGGCCGCCCCGCGCCCCCCCCCGCCGCCGTATCCGGGCACCCGCCCTGCCCGATCCCACCCGCCGTCCGGCTGCTCCGCAGGTCCGAGCCGGGCGGACCGCGCCGGAAACGGGCCCACCCGGGCAGTATCGGGCCCGCAACAGGCCTGGTCAGTGCCGCGCGCCCGCTGTAGAACTTCCCCCATGGGTCCCTCCGGGCCCGAACGGGCAGGACGCGGGAGAGGGAGGTGACGGCATGAGCCAGAGGACGGCGGAGGAGCGCCAGCGCGAGATCGTGCGCACCGCGCGGGCCAACGGCTCGGTCGACGTCGCCGCGCTCGCCGCCGAACTGGGCGTGGCCAGGGAGACCGTACGGCGGGATCTGCGCGCCCTGGAGGACCACGGCCTGGTCCGCCGTACGCACGGCGGCGCCTACCCCGTGGAGAGCGCCGGCTTCGAGACGACGCTGGCCTTCCGCGCCACCAGCCACGTACCCGAGAAGCGCCGGATAGCCGCCGCCGCGGCCGGGCTGCTCGGGGACGCCGAGACGGTCTTCGTCGACGAGGGCTTCACCCCGCAGCTCATCGCCGAGGCGCTGCCCAGGGACCGGCCGCTGACCGTGGTCACCGCGTCCCTGCCGGTGGCGGGCGCGCTCGCCGAGACCGAGAACATGTCCGTGCTGCTGCTCGGCGGCCGGGTCCGCTCCGGCACGCTGGCGACCGTCGACCACTGGACGACGAAGATGCTGGCCGGCTTCGTCGTGGACCTCGCCTACATCGGCGCCAACGGCATCTCCCGCGAACACGGTCTGACCACCCCGGACCCGGCCGTCGGCGAGGTCAAGGCGCAGGCCGTACGGGCGGCCCGCCGGGTGGCCTTCGTGGGCGTGCACACCAAGTTCGGGGCGGTCAGCTTCTGCCGGTTCGCCGAGGTGGGCGCGCTGGAGGCGATCGTGACGAGCACCCTGCTCCCGGTGGCCGAGGCCCACCGCTACTCCCTGCTGGGACCTCAGGTCATCCGGGTCTGAGCCCCGAACCACCGAACCACCCACCCCAAGGGCACCTCCACGCCTCGGGGCATCCGTTACATCCCCCAATGTCCAGGAGCGATCCATGCGCACCCAGAGCCGACGGAGGCCGCGAGCCACGCTCGCCGCGGTCGCCGCAGGGACGCTGCTCGCCCCGTTGCTCTCCGGCTGCTGGGCCGGAGCCGGCGGGGCGGGTTCCGGCGGCGACTCCCTCAACGTCCTCATGGTCAACAACCCGCAGATGGCGGAGTTGCAGAAGCTCACCGCCGACCACTTCACCAAGGAGACCGGCATCAAGGTCAGCTTCACCCTGCTGCCGGAGAACGACGTCCGCGACAAGATCAGCCAGGACTTCGCCAACCAGGCCGGCCAGTACGACGTGGCGACCCTGTCGAACTACGAGATACCGATCTACGCCCGCAACGGCTGGCTGCACCCGCTGGACTCGTACGTGGCGAAGGACGCCGCCTACGACGAGCAGGACGTCCTGGAACCCATGCGCGAGTCCCTCACCGGGGACGACGGAAAGCTCTACGGCCAGCCCTTCTACGGCGAGTCGTCCTTCCTGATGTACCGCAAGGACGTGTTCGCCGCGAAGGGCCTGACGATGCCCGCGCACCCCACCTGGCAGCAGGTGGCCGGCCTCGCGGCGAAGACGGACGGCGCCGAGCCCGGCATGAAGGGCATCTGCCTGCGCGGACTGCCCGGCTGGGGCGAGGTGATGGCGCCCCTGACGACCGTCGTGAACACCTTCGGCGGCACCTGGTTCGACAAGGACTGGAAGGCGCGGCTCGATTCACCCGCCTTCGGGAAGGCGACGAAGTTCTATGTCGACCTGGTCCGCGACCACGGCGAGTCCGGCGCCGCCCAGTCCGGCTTCGCCGAGTGCCTCAACAACATGACCCAGGGCAAAGTCGCGATGTGGTACGACGCCACCTCGGCGGCCGGCTCCCTCGAGGCCGCGAAGTCCCCCGTCAGGGGCAAGGTGGGCTACGCCCCGGCTCCCGTCGAGAAGACCGGCGCCTCCGGCTGGCTCTACACCTGGGCCTGGGGCATCCAGAAGGCCTCCCACAACGCCGACAAGGCCTGGAAGTTCGTCGCCTGGGCTTCGGGCAAGCAGTACGAGCAGCTGGTCGGCGAGAAGACCGGCTGGTCGAACGTACCGGCCGGCAAGCGTGCGTCCACGTACGAGAACGCGGCCTACCGCGAGGAGGCGGCCGCCTTCCAGGACATGACGAAGCGGGCCATCGAGGCGGCGAAGCCCAACGACCCGGGGGTGCAGCCACGGCCCGCGCCCGGCATCCAGTTCGTCGGTATCCCCGAGTTCACCGACCTCGGCACCAAGGTCTCCCAGGAGATCAGCGCGGCCATCGCCGGACGCCAGTCCGTCGAGTCGGCCCTGAAGAAGTCCCAGCAGCTCGCCGAGCGGATCTCCGAGGAGTACGAGGGACGATGACCGCGACGACGACGGCCCCGGTGGCCGCACCCTCCGCACCCACCCCGCGCGGGCCGTCCCCCCGCCTGCGCGCCTGGGCGACCCGGGCCCCGCTGCTCCCCGCCCTGGTCTTCATGATCGTGGTCACCCAGCTCCCGTTCGTGGCCACGGTGGTGATCTCCTTCTTCGACTGGAACGCCCTCTATCCGAAAGCCCGCCGCTTCACCGGGTTCGACAACTACCACCAGGTCCTGACCGACGCCGATCTGCGCCACTCGGTGTGGACGACCGTCCTGCTGACGGCGACCGTGGTGCTGGTCAGTCTGGTGCTGGGGCTGGCCCTGGCGCTGCTCCTGGACCGCCGGTTCCGCGGCCGGGGCGTGGTCCGCACGCTGCTGATCGCGCCCTTCCTGGTGGTTCCGGTGGCGGCCGCCCTGCTCTGGAAGCACGTCCTCTACAACCCTGAGTACGGGCTGCTCAACGGCCTGTTGCACTACGTGGGCGGGCCCCAGCCGGACTGGATCTCGGACACCCCGCTGCTCGCCGTGGAGGCCTCCCTGGTCTGGCAGTGGACGCCGTTCATGATGCTGATCCTGCTGGCCGGGCTGCAGAGCCGCGACCAGCAGCAGATCGAGGCGGCCCGGGTGGACGGCGCGGGCGACTGGCAGGTCTTCCGCCACCTGACCCTCCCGCACCTGCGCCGCTATCTGGAGCTGGGCGCCCTGCTCGGCTCGATCTACATCGTGCAGAACTTCGACGCGGTCTTCACCATCACCTCGGGCGGTCTGGGCACGGCCAACCTCCCCTACACCGTCTACCAGAGCTTCTACCAGGCCCATAAGAACGGCCTCGCGTCGGCCGCGGGCGTCCTGGTGGTCATCGGCTCGATCGTCATCGCGACCTTCGCCCTGCGGGTCGTCTCGTCCCTGTTCCGCGAGGAGGTGGCCGGCCCATGAACGTCCTGCGCAGAGGCGGCCCGGGGCTGCTGGCCTGGGTGACCGCGATCGTGTTCTTCCTGCCCGTCGCCTGGATGGCCCTGACCTCCTTCCACTCGGAGCAGGACGCGGCGACCAACCCGCCGTCCTTCACCGCGTCGCTCACCCTCGACGGCTACCGCGAGTTCTTCGGCACCGGCGGCGGCGCGAGTCCCTGGCCCGCGCTGGTCAACTCGGCGGTGGCGTCGGTCACGTCGACCCTGTTCGTCCTGCTCCTCGCCCTCCCGGCGGCCTACGCGCTGTCGATCCGTCCGGTGAGGAAGTGGACGGACGTGCTGTTCTTCTTCCTGTCGACCAAGATGCTGCCGGTGGTGGCGGGCCTGCTGCCGATCTACCTGTTCGCGAAGAACGCGGGGATGCTGGACAACATCTGGCTGCTGGTCATCCTCTACACCTCCATGAACCTGCCGATCGCGGTGTGGATGATGCAGTCGTTCCTGGCCGAGGTCCCGGTGGCGATCATCGAGGCCGCGCGAGTGGACGGGGCACGGCTGCCGACGATCCTCGCGCGTGTGGTCGCCCCGATCGCCCTGCCCGGCATCGCGGCGACGGCCCTGATCTGCTTCATCTTCAGCTGGAACGAGCTGCTGTTCGCGCGGGTGCTCACGGGCGTGGTCGCGGAGACCGCACCCGTCTTCCTGACCGGCTTCATCACCAGCCAGGGCCTGTTCCTGGCGAAGGTGTGCGCCGCGTCGCTCGTCGTCTCCCTGCCGGTGCTCGCCGCGGGGTTCGCCGCCCAGGACAAACTGGTCCAGGGCCTGTCCTTGGGAGCCGTGAAATGAAGGCCGCCGTCATCGAGTCCGTGGGCCGCGCCGTCGTGACCGAGGTCCCCGACCCGACGCCAGGGCCGCGCGAGGTGGTCGTCGAGGTCGCCGCCTGCGGTCTGTGCGGCACCGATCTGCACATCCTCCAGGGCGAGTTCGCGCCGAAGCTGCCCATCGTGCCCGGGCACGAGTTCGCGGGCATCGTGGTGGGGGTCGGCGCGCAGGTCACGGAGGTGTCGGTGGGCGACCGGGTGGCGGTGGACCCGTCCCTGTACTGCCACGAGTGCCGCTACTGCCGTACCGGTCACAACAACCTCTGCGAACGGTGGGCCGCGATCGGCGTCACCACGGCGGGCGGCGCGGCCCAGTACGCGGTGGCGCCGGTGGCGAACTGCGTACGGCTGCCCGAGCACATCCGAACCCAGGACGCGGCGCTCATCGAGCCGCTGTCCTGCGCGGTGCGCGGCTACGACGTGCTCCGTTCACGGCTGGGCGCGCATGTGCTGGTCTACGGCTCCGGGACGATGGGGCTGATGATGCTGGAGCTGGCCAAGCGCACGGGGGCGGCGAGCGTGGACGTGGTGGACCTCAACCCGGCACGGCTGGAGACCGCGCGCCGGCTGGGCGTCTCCGGGACGGCGGCGAACGCGGACGAGCTGGAGCGGCCGGGGGGCTGGGACCTGGTCGTGGACGCCACGGGCAACGCGGCGGCCATCCAGGACGGCCTGGGCCGGGTGGCGAAGGCGGGCACGTTCCTCCAGTTCGGCGTCGCCGACTACGCGGCCCGGGTCACCGTCGACCCGTACCGGATCTACAACCAGGAGATCACCATCACCGGCTCGATGGCCGTCCTGCACAGTTTCGAGCGGGCCGCCGAGCTGTTCGCGAACGGGGTGCTGGACCCGGAGGTCTTCATCAGCGACCGGATGCCCCTGGAGGAGTACCCGCGCGCGCTGGAACAGTTCGCGGCGGGGGTGGGCCGCAAGATCGTCGTGGTCCCGTAGCCCGAGGCCCCGCCCTGTCCCTGAGATGTCCGTGCCCGGGCCCGTTCGGGTCCGGGTAAGGGAACGGCAAAGTGGTCTCGCTCGTTCACCCGGCATGACAGCTATGACCCCCGGCTCGAACATCCCTCTCTCCACCGCGCGTGTGACGGTGGACGTCGCCGCTCCGGTGCGGCTCGACGTTTCGGGCCTGCTGCTCACCGCCGACGGCAAGGTGCGCTCCGACGACGACTTCATCTTCTACAACCAGCCGAGCGGCCCCGGTGTGACCTACCGCTCCGGCGGCGGCACGGCCCCCGACGCGATCACGGTCGACACGTCCGCGGTCCCGCCGGGCATCGAGAAGATCGTCGTCACCGCCAGCCCGGACGCCGCGGGGCAGACGTTCCAGGGCGTCGAACCGACGGCGACGATCCGCAGCGCGGACGACAACAGCGTGCTGGCCACCTTCACTCCCCCGCAGCTCGGCTCGGAGACGGCGCTGGTCGTCGTGGAGATCTACCTGCGCAACGGCGTCTGGAAGGCACGCGCGGTCGGCCAGGGGTACGCCAACGGCCTGGCCGGCATCGCCACCGACTTCGGCGTGACGGTTGAGGAGCCGGCACCGGCCGCTCCGCCGCAGCAGGTCGCCCCGCCGCCGCCCGTGCAGCGGTCGCCGATGGCGCAGGCGGCCCCGCCGATGCCTCCGGCACCGCCCGCTCCGGCCCCCGCCGCCGCCACGGGCAAGATCAACCTGGACAAGGGCCGGGTCAGCCTCCAGAAGAACCAGACCGTCTCCCTCGTCAAGGGCGGCCGCCCGCTGCTCTCGCAGGTCAAGATGGGCCTGGGCTGGGAGCCCGCGTTCCGCGGCAAGGACATCGACCTGGACGCCTCGGTCATCGCCTACGGCCCGCAGCGCAACCACATCGACAGCTGCTACTTCGGCAAGCTCTCCATCGTGAACGGCGCGATCAAGCACTCCGGCGACAACCTCACCGGCGAGGGCGGCGGTGACGACGAGGTGATCGTCGTCGACCTCGGCCGTCTCCCGCAGGAGGTGACCGGGCTGGTCTTCACGGTGAACTCCTTCTCCGGCCAGAAGTTCACCGAGGTCACCAAGGCCTACTGCCGCCTGCTGGACGCCTCGACCGGCGAGGAGCTCGTCCGATTCGACCTCACCGGCGCCGAACCGCAGACGGGCGTGCTGATGGCCAAGCTGATCAAGCAGTTCTCCGGCGAGTGGGAGATGACGGCCATGGGCGACTTCGTGAAGGCCCGCACCGTACGGAACATGGTGAAGCCGGGCGCCGAGTCCCTGTAGCCCGCGCGCTCCCCTCGGCCCGCGGCCGTTCAGGGCCGCGGTCACTCAGCCGCGGCCGTTCAGGGCCGCGGTCACTCAGCCGCAGTCGTCCACACCCGCAGTCGCTCTGCCGCAGTCGTTCACCCGCAGTCCTTCGGCACGGGCGCCCGCCACCACGGGGGCGCCCGCTGTCATGGGGCGCCCGCTGTCATGGGGGCGCCCGCTGTCGTCAACGCGCGGGCCGCAGTCCCTCGGTCAGCAGTGACACATACCGGCGGATGGCGTCGCTGTCCCCCTTCGCCAGCTCCGACGCCGTCGCCACGCCGTGCGCGAGGCGCAGTACGTCGATCGGCTCGACGTCCCGCCGCAGGGTCCCCTCCCGCTGCGCCGCCTCCACCAGGCGGGTCGCCGCTCCCTTCATGTTCGTACCGCAGGCGGTGACCGCGGCCGCGCTGCCGTCCGTGACGGCGGAACCCAGCAGGGACTTCATGCCGCGGACCTGGATCGTGCCGACGCACAACTCGTTGAGCCACTCCAGCAGCGCCTCGCCGGGCGGGAGTTCCTCGCCGAGTTCGTCGGCCCGCACGGCGAGCGCCTCGATCCGGTCGACGTAGGCCGCCTCCAGCAGGGCCTGCCGGGTCGGGAAGTGCCGGTACAGCGTGCCGGACCCGACGCCCGCCCGCTTGGCGATGTCGTCGAGGGAAGCGCCCTCCCCATGCTCGGCGAAGGCCTCCGCCGCCACCTTCAGCAAGCGCTCGTAGTTGCGGCGAGCGTCCGCACGCATGGGTCTGACCTGCGTCATCCAGTTACTCCTTGCGAACCGGGGACTCTCTCCGTATTTTAGCGAGCACTAAACGGAGATAGTCCCCGCTTACTCCGCTTGTCGCCGCGGGCCCACGACCTGGGTCTCTTCGTGCTGCCCGCATGTTCCACCACATCACGCGGGGACACCAGACAGGGAGTACCCATGTCCACGCCGTCCCCTTCCGCCTCGGCCGCCTCCGCCCCGGCCGCTTCTTCCCGTCCACCCACGCCACCCACGCCACCCACGCCGCCCGGGCCGGCCGGGCGGCAGCGTGCCGTCCTGCTCGTGATCGTCACCGCCTATCTCATGGTCGGAGTCGACTCCACGGTCGTCAACGTCGCCCTGCCCGACATGCGGCACGACCTCGGCTTCTCCGCCACGGGGCTGTCGTGGGTGCTGAATGCGTACACCCTCGCGTTCGGCGGACTGCTGCTGCTCGGGGGGCGCGTCGGCGACCTCCTCGGCCGGCGCCGCACGCTCACCCTCGGCGTCTTACTGTTCGCCGGTTCCTCGCTGCTCGGCGGGCTGGCCGGTGACGGAGGCTGGCTGCTGGCCGCCCGCGCCATCCAGGGGGCCGGGGCCGCCCTCACCGCACCCAGCACCCTCGCCCTGATCACCACCAACTTCCCCGAGGGCCCCCGCCGCCACCACGCACTCGGCGTCTACTCCTCCATGGCCGGCATCGGCGCCTCCGTCGGCCTGGTCCTCGGCGGGATGCTCACCGCTTGGGCGTCCTGGCGCTGGGCCCTGCTGATCAACGTGCCCATCGGCGTCGCGGTCGCCGTCGCCCTGCCCCGCTTCGTCACCGAGACCCCGCGCCACGCGGGCCGGTTCGACGCGGCGGGCGCCCTGACCGGCACCGGCGGGACGGCCTCACTGGTGTACGCCTTCATCCGGGTCTCACAGGAGGGATGGAGCGACACCCTGGCACTGCTCGGCTTCACCGGCGCGGCCGCCCTGCTCGTCGGTTTCGCCCTGGTCGAGGCTCGCGCCGAGCAGCCGATCATGCCGCTCGGGCTCTTCGCCGACCGCGACCGGGCGGGTGCCTACGTCGGCGTCCTGATGCTGCCCGCGGGCATGTTCGGCGCCTTCTACTTCCTCACCCTCATCAGCCAGGAGGTGCTGCGCTACAGCCCGCTGCGCGCGGGCTTCGCCTTCCTGCCGATGACGGTGGTGATGTTCACGACCGTACGGTTCGTACCGCGGCTGCTGGCCCGCCTCGGCGCCAAGCCGCTGATCCTGACCGGCATGACGCTGCTCGCCGGTTCGGCGGCCTGGCTGTGGCGGCTCGGCCCCGGCGACGGCTATGTGACGGGTCTGCTCGGCCCGCTGCTGCTGTTGGGCGTCGGTGTCGGCCTGGCCCTGATGCCGCTGAACGCCACGATCCTCGCGAAGGTCCGGCCCCAGGAGGCGGGCGCCGCCTCCGGCCTGCTCCAGACCCTGCAGTGGCTCGGCGGCACGCTCGGTCTGTCCGTGCTGGTCACGGTGTACGGCACGGCCACCCGGCACACGACGGGCGGCCCGGCCGAGACCCTCACCCACGGCGCGGCCCGGGCGTTCGGCGCGGCCGGCCTGATCGCGCTGGCGGCCCTGCTGACGGCGACCCTCGTGATCAAGGGGAAGCGGGGGACCCCGGCCCTGGGCGGCCAGGGCAGCCGGAACGACCCGGGCGGCCAGGGCGGCCACGGCAGCCAAGGCGGCCAAGGCGGCCAAGGGCGATAACCTGTCGGCCGGCCGGACAGGTGCTAGAACAGCGCGCTGTACGCGTTCAGGGCGGGCTGCCCGCCCAGGTGCGCGTAGAGCACGGTGGAGTCGCGGCCGATCTCGCCGCGTGCGACCAGGTCGACGAGCCCGGCCATCGACTTCCCCTCGTAGACGGGGTCGGTGACCATGCCCTCGGTCCGCGCGGCGAGCCGCATCGCCTCCACGGTCGTCTCGTCCGGGACACCGTAGACACCCGCGTGGTAGCGCTCGTCGAGTTCGACGTCCTCTACGGTCAGCTCCCGCCGCACACCGATCAGTCGGCCGGTGCCGTGGGCGATGCGGGCGATCTGCTCGCGGGTCCGGGTGGGCTCGGCCGAGGCGTCGATGCCGATGACGCGCCGGGACCGACCGCCCGCCTCCTCCAGCGCGGCGAACCCGGCGACCATGCCGGCCTGGGTCGACCCGGTCACGGAACAGACGATCACGGTGTCGAAGAACACGCCCGACTCGCGCTCCTGTTCGACGACTTCGTACGCCCACCCGGCGAAGCCGAGTCCGCCGAGCGGGTGGTCGGAGGCCCCGGCCGGGATGGCGTACGGCTTCCCGCCCGCCTCCTCGACCTCCCGGAGAGCCAGCTCCCAGCTCTCCTTGAAGCCGATCCCGAACCCGGCCCGGACCAGTCGCACATCGGCTCCGGCCAGCCGGCTGATCAGGATGTTGCCGACCTTGTCGTACACGGAGTCGGGCCACTCCACCCAACTCTCCTGCACCAGCACGCACTTCAGTCCGGCGCGCGCGGCGACGGCCGCGACCTGGCGGGTGTGGTTGGACTGCACCCCGCCGATCGACACGAGCGTGTCGCAGCCCTGCGCGAGCGCGTCGGCGACCAGGTACTCCAGCTTGCGGGTCTTGTTCCCGCCGTACGCGATGCCCGAGTTGCAGTCCTCCCGCTTCGCCCACAGGGCGGCTCCGCCGAGGTGGGCGGTGAGCCGTTCCAGCGGGTGGACCGGGGACGGGCCGAAGAGAAGGGGGTAACGCTCGTACGAGGAGAGGGACATGGGGCCTCCTGGAGCAGCGGGTCGATCGGTCACTCAGCCACTTGGCCACTCAGCCACTTGGCCACTAACGCACTCAGGCACTCAGGCACTCAGGCGTCGGAGTCGTCGGAGTCAGTGGAGTCGGCCAGATCCGCGAGGGTGCGCCAGATCTCGGCCGTGACGCGGACCGCCTCGTCCACGTCACCGCGGGCGCAGGCCTCGATCAGCCGGCCGTGCAGTCCGGCCGAACGGCAGGTGCCGCCCTCGCCGAAGCGCCTTCGCTCCAGCCGCCGGATGAGGGGGGTGTAGCGGACGATGGTGGCGGCGGCCGCGCGGTTGCCGGCGGCCCGGACGAGGATGTCGTGCAGTGCGTCGTCGGCCCGCAGGGCAGCGTCCACGTCCCCGGCCCGTACGGCGGCGGAGAACCGTTCGTTGGCCGCGCGCATCCGCTCGACGTCCGCCGCGAACAGCCGGGGCACCGCCACCCGGGTGGCCAGCTCGTGCATGGCGCCCACCACGGCCGCCGCGTCCCGTACCTCGGCGGCCACGACCGGGGTCACCCGCGTGTAGCTCTGCGGCTTGCTCTCCAGCAGGCCTTCGTCGACGAGCCGGGCGAAAGCCTCCCGCACCGGCGCCCTCGACAGCCCCAGCCGCTCGGCGAGATCAGCGTCGCGCACCACCGCGCCCGGGGCGATGTCCCCGGTCACGATGGCATCCCGGATCGCCGCGTAGGCGCGGTCCCTGAGCAGAGTGCGTGGCACAGCCTCCATGAACTGAAATGTTAGATATCAGTTCGCCGCGACACAAGGGGCTGAGGCACGGAGCGCGGGGCGCGGGCGCGGGGCGCGGGGCGCGGGGTGCAGGGCGCGGGCGCGGGGCGCGGGGCGCGGGGTGCAGGGCGCGGGTGAGTAGACGACCGGTCGTGCGAGTTGGGTCGTCCACTCGACTCATGGGACGGACCAGCGATGCCCGCGA
>NZ_JBHWUU010000034.1:0-32486 GCF_042737375.1 Streptomyces sp. NPDC060000 | reverse complement strand
GCGATGCCCGCGAGAAGATCCTCAGCGCCGCGCGGTCACTGATCGAGCTGCGCGGATACTCGGCGCTGGGCGTGGCCGAGATGTGCAAGGCGGCCGCGGTGCCGAAGGGGGGCGGCGCGGGTGCCGGGCGGCCGTCACACCCGGTTGCCGGCGCGGGTCACGGGGCGCGGGGTGCAGGGCGCGGGTGAGTAGACGACCGGTCGTGCGAGTTGGGTCGTCCACTCGACTCATGGGACGGACCAGCGATGCCCGCGAGAAGATCCTCAGCGCCGCGCGGTCACTGATCGAGCTGCGCGGATACTCGGCGCTGGGCGTGGCCGAGATGTGCAAGGCGGCCGCGGTGCCGAAGGGGGGCGGCGGGGGTGCCGGGCGGCCGTCACACCCGGTTGCCGGCGCGGGTCACGGACCGCCGTCACGGCGGAGTCGCGCGGGTCACGGACCGCCGTCACAGCCGGTCGTCGATACGGGTCGTGGACCGCCGTCACAGCGGATTGTCGGCGCGGGTCCGGCCCGGGTCGTTGGGGTGGGGCTGGAGCGGGGTCACGGTGAGGGTCATCCACGGGCGCAGCGGCAGCGTACCGAGCACCTTCTCGTGGAGTTCCGCCTCGTCGTCGGCGCACCAGACACCGATGCTGCGCACTTCACCGACCGGCCGCCACAGCCGGGCCAGGTGGCCGGAGGCCGCCAGTTCGCGGGCTCGGACGGCTTCGGCGGCGCGCCGTTCGTCGACCTCGTCCTGGCTGGTGCCCTCGGGGACGGTGGTGGTGATCTCGACCAGGAACTCTCGCATGGGCCCGCTCCGCTCGATGAGGATCCGGTGATCCGGTCGGATCGCGGCGGCCGGGCGCCGTCGTGATCGCCGACCTCCATCATCCGCCGGCACCGCCCGGGCAGCCACGACCGTCCTCCTCCTCGCTGGTAGGTGCAGCCTCCTACCGGTCGCCCGGACGAAGCATGGCGGCGTGGAGCTGCGCCAACCGCGGCATTTCGTCGCCGTCGCCGAGAAGCTGAACTTCGGGCCGGCCGCCGAGCGGCTCCTGATCGCCGGTCCGTCCCTGTCCCAGCAGATCAAGGCGCTCGAGCGCGACCTCGGCGTACGCCTCTTCGACCGCGACCGCCGGTCGGTCTCGCTCACCCCGGCCGGCGCCGATCTGCTTCCGCACACCCGCGCCCTGCCGGAACGGGCCGACGACCTCCGGGGCCGCGCCCGCCGGCTGTCCGGGTCGCAGGCGGTGCGGCTGGGGTACGTCAACCGGCTCTCAGGTCTCGCGGCTCGGCACCTCTCACCGGCTCTCAGTCCGCGGCCACCCACGGCCACCGCGTGTCGTCGGCGGCCTCCAGCAGGGGCACCATCCGGAAGGCCGCGTCCGTGAGCCCGCCGAAGGTGTGCCGGTTCGCCTTGCCCGACGGTCCGTGGCCCGCGCGGTAGCCGGCCAGGTTCCAGGTGTAGACCGGCACACTCGCCGGGACCTGGTCGGTCGGGTCGCCGTGGCCGCTCGCGGCGAACTGCTCGTCGGTGACGATCAGCACCCGGTCGTGCTTGCGGTAGTGCCGGCGCACGGCCTCGGTGGTGTCCGTACCGCCGAGGTCACCGAAACGCTCCAGAATCTTCAACATGGACTCCCCCTTACGGAATGTGATCGTGTTGCTGCTGCTGCCGAACTCGACGAGGTCCGCGTCCGCCGCCCGCAGCGCGAGCGCCGTGCCGAAGATCGCCGCCGCGTCGGCCCGGTTGAGCTCGGAGCGGTCCGACAACCGCGCGTAGAACATCGAGCCCGAGCGGTCGACGAGCACCAGCGTCCGGCCGGGCAGCGCGGGCACGCCGGCCAGCGAATGGCCGAGCGCCTGCTCCAGCGGGTACGCCCAGCGCAGTGAGGGCGCGTGCTGGTACGCGGCGAGGTACCGGAAGGGGAACTGCCGCGAGCGCGCGACCTCCGCCGGGTCGCTGATCTTCGCCGCCACCTGCGCTGCGACCTCGTCGGAGACACCGGCCTCGTCGAAGTTGCGCAGGTTCCGCGTCAGGGCCATCGCCCCCATCGTCGGAATGACCGCCTCCCAGGCCGCCTTGTCCATCGGCCCCTGGAGCCAGCCCGCCAGCGCCTCCCAGGTCATGCCCGCCTCGGCCAGGCGCCGCGCGCCGCCCGCTCCGGTCACGACCCTGCGCCGCTTGGCGGGACGCAGTGCCATCAGGTCACGGTGCGCCACGAGTACGGGCAGCGACTTGGGCACCACGGCCGTGTCCGGGTTGTGCCGGCGGTCGAGGGCGTACCGGAACAGCTCGCCCTGCCAGGGTTTGGCCGGATCCGGCGCGGCGTGCACCAGGTTGAGGATGTCGCCGAAGCGGTAACCCTTGGACGCGGTGTCGTACTTCAGCAGCGACTTGCCGTTGTACAGCCGCCGTACGGCGTCGGCGACGCCACGCTTGACGGGCTTGGGGATGTTACGGCCGTACGCAGCCGTCCAGTACGCGAGCAGTTCGCCCGGTTCGTCGGGTCGCCGCAGCACGGAGTCCACGACCTGCCGGTTCGAGGGGCCCTCGGTGGCGCCCACCGCCAGGCGGGCGTGCACGTACTCCGCGGCGCCCACGATCGCGGCGGTGCGGAGGTTGCCCTCGCCGCGCAGCCAGCCCAGCAGGCCGGCCGTCCAGGACGGGTCGCTGACGGCGAGCTCGCGCACGAGCCTGGCGAAGCGGTCGTCGCGGTCGGCGCCGGACTCGTAGAAGGTCTGCTGGGAGACGAAGTTGGCGATCGCCAGCAGGAAGAGTTCGGAGCGGGCGTCCCGCTCATGGCCCCGGCCGCCCTGGTGGGTACGGAGCATCCGGCCCGTGCTGGTCACGGGCGAGGTGGGCTGGGTCCTACGGGCACGGACATTGAAGCGCGCCATGGTGAATTCCCCCGAATTCATTGTTCATTGCGATATGCATCGGGAGAGGCGCAGCAAAAGGAGGGTGCCCGAGATCAGGGGTCGGCGACGGACTTAGCCAGATGCTCTACCGACTGAGCTACACCGGCCTGAAGCCGATGACGGGACTCGAACCCGCGACCGTCCGATCCAATGAAGTAACCGCTGCCTGCGCACCGGACACCCACCACTTGCTGCGCCTCCCGAGATCAATTCGGCGGCGGCCTGGATTTCTGTTGCAAAGAAGTAGCCGCAGCCTGCGCACCGGGAGGTGCTGTGAAATTGTGGTGTCCAGAGATCGAAGCCGGCGGAACCGACAAGGTGCTCTAACCCCTGAGCTACACCGGCGCGTTGTGCCGGTGGCGGGACTCGAACCCGCGGCCGCCCCATTATCAGTGGAAGTAGGTCCTGCCTTCGCACCTGGACGTGCATCACTTTAGGAGGACGGCCGCAGATCGAGCGAGTGAATTAATTACGGATTGCCGGTCACCGCTTCTGGCGCTTCCACGGTCCCGTGATCGCCAGCATGATGCCCGGGGTCTGGATGTTGGCGAACAGGGTGTGACCGTCGGGCGAGAAGGTGACGCCGGTGAACTCGCTGTACTCCGGCTTGTCGGCGGTGCCGATGTTCAGTTCGTTGCGGGCGATGGGATAGGTGCGGCCACTGTCGGTGGCGCCGAACAGGTGCTGGACGCCCTCGCCGTCCTCGGCGATGACGAGGCCGCCGTACGGGGAGACGGTGATGTTGTCGGGGCCGTCGAAGGCGCCGTCGGCGGACGGATCGGGGTTCACTCCGAGCAGGACCTTCAGGGTCAGGGTGCGGCGCTTGGGGTCGTAGAACCAGACGGCGCCGTCGTGCTGGACGGGGCTCTCGTCACGGGCGTACGAGGAGACGATGTAGGTGCCGCCGTCGCCCCACCACATGCCCTCCAGCTTGCGGGCCCGCGTGACCTGGCCGTCGGTGAACTGCTTGCGGACGGAGACCGATCTGGCGTCACGGTCGGGTACGTCGACCCAGTCCACGCCGTACACCGTCCCGATCTTGGTGGCGCGGGAGAGGTCGTCGACGAACTGGCCGCCGGAGTCGAAGCACTTGAAGGCCTGCAGGACGCCGGCGTCGTCGGCGAGGGTGCGCAGCTTGCCGCGGCCGTGGCGGAAGCCCGCCGGCGGGGTCCAGCGGAAGAGCAGCCCGTTGGGTCCCGAGGCGTCCTCGGTGAGGTACGCGTGGCCGCGCTTGGGGTCGATGACGACCGCCTCGTGGGCGTACCGGCCGAACGCCTTGACGGGCTTCGGGTCGCGGTTGGCGCGGCGGTCCTCCGGGTCGACCTCGAAGATGTAGCCGTGGTCCTTGGTCATGCCGTTCTGGCCGGCCTTGTCCTCGGTCTCCTCGCCGGAGAGCCAGGTGCCCCAGGGGGTGCTGCCGCCCGCGCAGTTGGTGGAGGTGCCCGCGATGCCGACCCACTCGGCGACCTGTCCGCCGGGGCGTACCTCGACGACCGTGCAGCCGCCGGCCGCCGCCGGGTCGTAGACGTGGCCCTCGGTGAGCGGGACCGGGTACTGCCAGCTCGCGCGCGGGCCCTTCAGCTCGTGGTTGTTGACGAGCAGGGTCGCGCCGCGCGGGCCGCAGAAGGTGGCGGTGCCGTCGTGGTTCGACGGGGTGATCTCGCCGGACTCCAGCTTGGTCCGGCCGCTGTAGGTGATGACGCGGTACTTGAACCCGGCGGGCAGCGCGAGGATGCCGGCGGGGTCGGGGAGCAGCGGTCCGTAGCCGACGCCGTGGTGCCCGGCCGCCGATCCCTGCGATCCCCGCTTCGCGTCGGCGGTGTCCGCCGCGGACTCGGTCTCCGAGGAGGCGAGGGCGTTCGGCGCGGTGGCGAGGGCGCCTACGCTGCCCGCCAGTGCGACCCCGGCACCGGTGATCGCGGATTGTCTGGCGAAGTCCCTGCGGGTGAGCGACATGGTGTCTCCTGAGACGCGGTGGAAATGCCGTGGTGGGTGGCGGACCACGGTCCGGCGACACCGTCCCGCCCATGCCTGAACGGGAGTTGAACAGGGGGCGACTTCAGGGGACCCCCTTCCATGAATCCGTACGGATCAGGCCACGGAAGGCCAAAGAAGGCCCGTCACCGCAGCGGCCGAGCCCCTCCCGCCGCAAGACTCATCCGCCCTGCCGGGACCGCGCCACGGCGACCACGCCGCTGCGCCCACGCCATGAACACCGGCTCGCCTGCGGACGCATCCGCCCCGGCCGGGAACGCATCGTCCGGACCGCCCGGTCCGCACCGCCGGGAACGCACTGCTGCGACCGCGCCACGAACACCGCCTCGCGAGCCGACTGATCCGCCCCGGCCGCGACCGCGACCGCCCTGCCGGGACCGCGCCTTGCACACCGCCTCGCGAGCCGACCCATCCACCCTGCCGGGACCGCGCCACGAACACCGGCTCGCCTACCGACCCATCCACCCCGGCCGGGACCACACCGCCGGGAACGCACTGCTGCGACCCCGCGTTGAACACCGCCTCGCGCGCCCAGTCATCCGCCCCGGCCGCGCCGCCCTGCCGGGACCGCGCCACGAACACCGCCTCGCGAGCCGAGTCATCCGCCCTGTTGCGACCGCGCCTTGAACGCCGCCTTGCGGGCCTCCTTGGCGATGCGCTTGTCCGGGTGCAGGCGTCCCATCGCCTCCAGAACGTCCGGGGTCGCCGGATGGTCGACGCGCCAGGCCGCCGAGAAGAACCCGCCGTGCTGCTGGGCCAGACCCTCGACGAGGGCCTGGAGCTCCTCGGAGTTGCCCTCGGCGGCGAGCTGCGCGGCCAGGGTGTCGATCGTGAGCCAGAAGACCAGGTCCTCGGAGGGTGCGGGTACGTCCGTCGCGCCGAGTTCGCTGAGCCAGACGCGCGCGAGGCCGCCGAGTTCGGGGTCGTCCAGGACCTCGCGGACGGCGGGTTCGGCCTGGCCGCCGACGAGCGAGAGGGCCTGCTGGCAGCGCAGTCGGCGCAGCGGCGCGCCGGGGTCCGCACCGCGGGCGGCGGCCAGCAACTCCCGTGCGGCCTCGAGGGGTTCGCGACGCACCAGCCACTGCTCGGTCTCGGCGAGCGCGGCGCGCGAGCCGTAACCGGCGCCGGCGTCGAGGAGGGCGTCGGCGCCCTTGTCGGCGAGGTCGCCGACCGCCGGGGCGTCGAAGCCGGCCTCCAGCAGCCGGGCCCGCAGCCCGTACACGCCGAGGGGGGTGAGGCGTACCATGCCGTAGCGCGAGACGTCGGTCTCGTCGACCGCGGCGGCGGGCTCCTCCTCGGGGTCCGCCATCAGGTCCTCGTCGACGGGCCGGTAGGCGACCATCCCGATCGGCTCCAGGAGCCGGAACTGTTCGTCGAGCCGCATCATCGCGTCGGAGACCTGTTCCAGGACGTCGTTGGTGGGCTCGCCCATGTCACCGGGGATGATCATCGACGCGGCGAGTGCGGGAAGCGGGACGGGGGCGTCGCCGGGGCCGTCCTCACTGGCGGTGAGCAGGTAGAGGTTGCCGAGTACGCCGTCGAGGAACTCGGCCTCGGCCTCGGGGTTCCAGCCGAGCCGGGAGAAGTCGATCTCGCCGCCCTCGTCCATCGCCTCCATCAGCTCGTCCAGGTCGGGCACGGCCGCGTCGGCGAGCACGGTCTCCAGGGCGCCGAGCCAGACGGAGAGGATGTCGTGCGGGGAACCGCCGGTCAGCAGGGCCAGGTCCTCGCCGGCCTTGACGGTGCCGGCCTCCTCGTCGGCGATGTCCACCAGCCCGGCGTCCATGGCGACCCGCCAGGCCTCGCTCGCGTAGGCGGCGGCGTCGTCCCCGGTCAGCCCGAGCGCCTCGGCGGCGGACGCCAGTTGCTCCTCGACGAGCCCGCCCCCGGCGTCGACGCGGGTGCCGGGACCGGCCCAGCGGGCGAGCAGGGCGGCCCGGGAGAGCAACGGCGTGGACAGCGCGTCGCGCGCCAGCTCCGCTTCGGGGTGCAGTAGCACCGGCGGCAGGGGGGAGCTGTCTGACATCGGCTGGTTCTCCTAGGGCGCGTGGTGCCACCGGCCCGCTCGGGGCACTGGGCCACTCAGCCTAGACGGGTATGGACCCATGCCGCCCGGTTCATCTCCCCGTCGGGCCGCGTACATGGCTGAAACCTTGACAAGTGGCGTGACCAGGCAGGAGATTGACGCGCGTAGAAATCCGATGGACATCTGTTCACTGTATTTTCTACGCGCGTCGCGTCCGCTTCGCCGGCCGCGGCCCCTCGTTCCACGCTCCACCCTCGTCCCGGCGCTCATGTACGTCCCCGGAGGGATTCCGTTGCCGAGCAAGAAGTCCGCACGTCTCGCCGCGCTCACCGTCGCCGCAGTCTGTTCCGCGGCCTCCACCGTCGCGCTCACCTCGCCCGCCCAGGCGGCCACGGTGGCCATTCACGACATCCAGGGCACGACCCGGGTGTCGCCGTACGCCGGCCAGTCGGTCACGGGTGTGGCCGGAATCGTCACCGGCGTACGCACCTACGGCTCGTCCAGAGGCTTCTGGATCCAGGATCCGAATCCGGACGCCGACCCGGCCACCAGCGAGGGCGTCTTCGTCTTCACCAGCTCCACCCCGAAGGTCGCCGTCGGTGACTCCGTCACGGTCAACGGCACGGTCTCGGAGTTCGTCCCGGGCGGCGCCTCGACCGGCAACCAGTCGGTCACCGAGATCACCAAGCCGACGGTGACGGTCCTGTCCACCGGCAACGCGGTCCCCGCCGCGACCGTCGTGAACAAGAAGTCGGTCCCGGTCGCGTACGCCCCGGCCGGCGACCCCGCCGCGAACAACTCGATCAACGGCCTCACCCTGCGCCCGGCCACGTACGCCCTGGACTACTACGAGTCCCTCGAGGGCATGAACGTCCAGGTCGCCGACGCCGGGGTGGTCACCGCCACCGACCCGTACAGCGAGCTGTGGGTCACGGTGAAGCCGCACGAGAACGACACCCGCCGGGGTGGGACGCTGTACGACTCCTACGCGTCGCAGAACACCGGCCGGCTGCAGATACAGTCGCTCGGCGCGACCGCCGACTTCCCCGTCGCGAACGTCGGCGACACCCTCGCCGGCGTCACCGCGGGCCCGCTGGACTACAACCAGTTCGGTGGCTACACGCTCGTCGCGAGCCGGCTGGGCACGCTGAAGAGCGGTGGCCTGGAGCGGGAGACGACGCAGAAGCAGAAGAAGGACGAGCTGGCGGTCGCGACGTACAACGTCGAGAACCTCGACCCGTCCGACGCCACGTTCGAGGAGCACGCCGCCGCGATCGTGAACAACCTGCAGTCGCCCGACGTCGTGTCCCTGGAGGAGATCCAGGACAACAACGGCGCCACGAACGACGGTACGACCGCCGCCGACGTGACGGTCGGCAAGCTGATCGACGCGATCGTGGCCGCGGGCGGCCCCAGGTACGACTGGCGCTCGATCGACCCGACGAACAACACCGACGGCGGCGAGCCGGGCGGAAACATCCGCCAGGTGTTCCTCTTCAACCCGGAGCGGGTCTCCTTCACCGACCGCGCGGGCGGCGACGCCACCACCGCCGTCGGCGTCACCACGGTGAACGGCCAACCGCAGCTCACCGCCTCCCCCGGCCGTATCGACCCGGCGAACGCGGCCTGGACGAGCAGCCGCAAGCCGCTGGCCGGCGAGTTCGTCTTCCAGGGCCACACGGTCTTCGTGATCGCCAACCACTTCAACTCCAAGGGTGGCGACCAGGGCCTGACCGGCCAGTACCAGCCGGTGGTGCGCAGCTCGGAGACCCAGCGCCACCAGCAGGCGACGCTGGTCAACGCCTTCGTCAAGGACATCCTCGACGTGCAGAAGAAGGCGGACGTCATCGCTCTGGGCGACATCAACGACTTCGAGTTCTCCGGCACCGCGCAGATCCTCGAGGGCGACGGCACGCTCTGGTCGGCGATCAAGTCCCTGTCCAGGAACGAGCGCTACACCTACGACTACCAGGGCAACCAGCAGGTCCTGGACCAGATCCTGGTGAGCCGCTCGATCAAGCACGACGGCGACTTCGAGTACGACAGCGTGCACATCAACTCGGAGTTCCACGACCAGATCAGCGACCACGACCCGCAGGTGCTGCGGTTCAGGCCGTAGCACCCGCGCCGGCGGTCACCGGGACTGGCTGAACACTCCGTCCAGCCAGTCCCGCCAGGCGGTCTCGTTCGCCTTGGCGTCGGCGTCCGGCGCGAAGTCGTGGACGCTGACGCCGACCGGGTAGCCCCAGTGGTTGCGGCCGAAGACGCGGACGAGGGCGCTGTCGGTGCGCAGCCCGACGAAGTACGGGTTGCGGAAGTCGACCACCGCGTCGAGGGGCCGCCCTCCGGGGCCGGCACCCCGGACGCGGGCGCCCTCGGCCGTGTCGTCCGCGAGGCCCAGCGCCCGCACCACGGTCGTGAGGGCGTCGGAAGCCCTGGACGCCTCGGGCCCGTCGAAGGTGACGAAGGCGGCCGGGCGGCCGTCGAAGTGCGTCAGGTATTCACGCAGCGTGTGCAGGTAGAAGTCGGTGTGCCGGCCGGCCGCGTCGTACTGGTTGTCCCAGTCGTCGACGAAGATGCCGCTGTGCACGTAGCGCACCCACGCGCGCCGGCCTTCGTCGCGCGGCTCGACCGTGTAGTCGAGCTGGTTGAGGGTCTGCTCGGAGATGCCCTCGACGTTCTCGACCCGGTTGGTGTAGCGGTGCGGCGGGTCCCAGACGGTGACCGTGGACCCGAAGGGGCCCTTGCCGCCCTCACGCGGCTCCGGCTCCTCCATCGGCCACAGCCAGCCACCGGTCCCGGCGGTGAAGGCGTCCCACACCTGCTGCGGCGTGGCGTCGACCTCGAACTCGCGGGCGATCTCGAATTCCTTGGACATGGTTGACTCCTGACTACTGACTACTGACTACTGACTACTGCTGACTACTGGTTAGTGGCCACAGGTCACCGGCTACTGGTCACCGGCTACTGAACTAGCTGCCGAGTTCGGGGGCTTGTGTCTGCGCCTGCGTCTGCGTCTGGCTCTGTGTCTGTGTCTGGCTCTGTGTCTGGCTCTGGGTCTGCGGTTGGCTCTGGGGCTGCGGTTGGGCCTTGACCGTGGGGTGGACGGCCACGACGATCCGGTGGTCGCGGCCGCCCTCGGCGTCGGGGGCGTCGTACTTGCGGATCAGCCCACTGATCCCGGCCGTCAACTCCTGGATGAACGCGGCCCGGTCCGCGGCCGAGGCGAAGCGCACCTCGCCGTCCAGCGCGTACGTCGCCAGACCCTTGCGGGCCTTCGCGGCACCGGTGATCAGCGAGCCGACATCGCGCACCAGCCGGGCCCCGAGCGCGAGCAGCCAGCGCGCGGACAACTGGTCCCGGAAGCGGTCCGGGTCCGGCTGCACGGCGGCGAGCGCGAGCGGCGAGATCACGTAGGACGCGGCGGTCGCCCGCATCAGCCGCTCGGTGACGTTGCCCTTGCGGCGCTCACCGGCCAGCTCGACCAGGCCGTGCCGCTCCAGCGCCTTGAGGTGGTAGTTCACCTTCTGTCTCGGCAGCCCGACCTTGCCGGCCAGCATCGCCGCCGACGCGGGCCCGGCCGCCAGCTCGGCGAGCAGTCCGGCCCGTATGGGGTCCAGGGAGACGGCGGCGGCCTCGGGGTCCTCGATCACTGTCACATCCAGCATGGGTCCACCGTCTCACCGAAGACTTTTTTAGTCCAGGGGAATCGAGTGTTCGGTGAATGTCAGGGTTCGACCGATGCCGTGGCACCGCGCGCGGGTCCGGCGGAGCACCCCGGGGACGGTGGACCCGGACAAACGGGTGGCCCGGCACCCGCCTGCCGTGGGTGCCGGGCCTCAGCCGGTCGTGCCGATGCCGGCTAGTGCGCCGCCCTCGCCTTCGCCCTGCCCCTTCCGATCACCCCGGCCGCCACCAGCGCCACCGCCGCGACACCCGCGATCACCACCGGCCGCGGATCCCGCAGAGCGAGCCGTACGGGCATCCGTACCGGAGCGGTCGCGGACCGCTCCGCGGGGCGCCCCGTACGGGACGCCGCGCCCCGGAGGCCGTCGCGGACATGGCGGGCGTGGGCCGCACGCTCCTGGGCGGTGCGACCGGCGCGAGCCGCGCTGTCGCGCACCGCGTACCCGGCGCGACCCGCACGGGCCAGCACCGCGTGACCCGTACGGCCCGCGTGCTCCTGGATCACGTACCCCGCGTGGCCCGCGCGCCCCTGCGCCACGTGACCGGCGTGGCCCGCGCGGCCCTGCACCAGGTGCCCCGCGCGGCTCGCCCGTTCCTGTATCCGGTACCCGGCCAGGGACGCCGTGCTGCGCAGTTGCACGCTCATCGCGCCGGCGCGGTCCATGAGGTCGGCGGCTCGGGTACGAGTACGGCCGCGGAGGTCCGCCCTGGCTGCCAACTCCTCCACCGTGGCCCCCAGTCGGTGCCCGGTCCGCTCGAGTTGCCGACGCAGTTCGGCCGGTGTCCTGTCCGTCATCGGTGCCCTCTCCCTGATCTTCTCGACTTCGCCCCGGACACTCCCGAGGCTGCCTCGGGGGCGGGCGACGCGTCGAGCGGTCCCCCGCCGAGCCCGGTGCGCCGCATTCTTTCGCTTCCGGAGCATCCGGGTACCCCGGCCGCTCGCCGCCACCCCACCGCGGGACGCCCGCTCAGCCTTACTTCGCAGCGATCCTTACTCATACTCCGTAGAAGAATTAAGTAGAGCTTCACTGTCGAACCGCCGAGACTACCCCCATGACCACAGGCCCTACAGCCCCCGCGACCCCCGAAACTCCCGCGACCTCCGCAGCCCCCGCAGCCCCCTTCGGCCGCGCGCTCTGCGCGATGATCACGCCCTTCACGGATACCGGCGCGCTCGATCTCGACGGCGCGCGGCGGCTCGCCGACCGGCTGGTGTCCGCAGGCTGCGACGGACTGGTGCTCTCCGGTACGACGGGCGAGTCGCCGACCACGTCGGACGCCGAGAAGGCGGAGCTGGTGGCCGCGGTGCGGGAGGCGGTGGGCGACCGGGCGTCGGTCGTGGCCGGGGTCGGCACCTTCGACACCCGGCACACCGTCGGACTCGCCCGGGCCGCCGAGAAGGCCGGCGCGGACGGGGTGCTCGTGGTCAGCCCGTACTACAGCAGGCCCCCGCAGGACGCCCTGGAGGCACACTTCCGGGAGGTCGCGGACGCGTCGGGGCTGCCGGTGATGCTGTACGACATCCCCGGCCGTACCGGCACCCGGATCGAGCCGGACACCATGCTCCGGCTCGCCGAGCACCCCCGGATCGTCGCGGTCAAGGACTGTTCCTACGACTTCCTCGGCGCCCAGAAGGTGCTCGGGCGTTCGGAGTTGGCTTATTACGCGGGCTGCGAGGAGCACAACCTCGCGCTGTACGCGGTGGGCGGGGCGGGCTACGTCAGCACGGTCGCGAACGTGGTACCGGCCCAACTCCGTGCCGTTCTGGACGCGTTCGAAGCGGGCGACACCGCCGAGGCCGCGGCGCGACAGCAACAGCTCATGGACCTGGTGGAGTTGATGATGGCGTCGGGCCTGCCGGGGACCGTCACGGCCAAGGGGCTCCTGGGCGACCTCGGCCTGCCGGCCGGCCCGGTCCGGGCGCCGCTGCGGCCTGCCGACCGGGGGACGGTCGACGGGCTGCGCGCGGCCTACGAGCGGCTCGTGGCCCGGCCGGGTTCCTGAACGCCCGGCGAGGGCCAGTCAGCGGTCCGCAAAGATCGGCGTCCAGCGTCCGAGGGTGTCGTCCTGGGTCGCCCGGAAGCCGCTGAGCGGGACGACCTTGTCGCTGCCGAGGGTGACCAGCACGAGCCGCTGGTGGTACTCGTTGCCGTCCGGACCGATGTCCCAGGCGACGAGCGAGGAGTTGTCGGCCCAGGCGAGCAGCTGCTGGCCGTGCGTCTCGACGAGGTTCTTCCCTGTGCGGGGGTCGACGATCCAGGAGGACGTCTTGTACTTCTTGCCCGCGAAACCACCGGCGAGCTCGCTGCCGTCGGGCGAGAGGCCCGCGTCGACGAACCACGTCAGGTACTTCTCGCCCTCGGGCGCCTCGACCTTCCTGCCCTTCCGGTCGTAGAACTGGTGGCCGGGCTCCGCGGGCATGCCGGACCAGATGCGGCTGCCGTCACGGCTGAAGGCGAAGTCCTGGCGGCTGTTGAGGAAGGCGGTGGGGTCGTTGAGGTCCGTGCCCGCCTTCGCCTCGCTCCAGGAGCCGCTCCCGGAGGCCACGTCGAAGACGTAGAAGCCGGTGCGGTGCGACTGCTCCATGTTCGCGTCCCAGCCTCCCGTGCCGGCTGCCTCCGACTTCATCCGCGCGTCCGGGTTCGCGTCGTATGCCGTGGCGACCAGCTCACGGCCGTCCGGCGAGAACGCGAGTCCGCCGACGGTGTGTTCGACGGGAATCCACCGCTCGACCTCGCCGCTGGCCAGGTCGAGCAGGCCGATCCGGCGGACGGGCAGGTTCTGCTCCAGGACGGCGGCGGTCCGCAGCCCCGGGGCGACGGCGACCCACGACCACTTGGTGGTCTTCACGTACTTCCTGGTGGCCGGGTCGAGCAGCCAGTAGGTGCGGGTCGACACCCCCCGCTCGGTGGTCCGCGGGACGACCGTCGTCGTGTAGTACGCGGCCAGCACCGTCCGCCCGGCGGCGATCAGGTCGCGGGGCGGCGACTGGTCCGGGTGCGCGATGATCCGGCTCGGCTCCGTGACGTCGGCGGGGCGTACGTCGGTCGTGCCGCCGGAGTCCAGTCCGGGCACCACCACGGCCATGGACACCACGGCGACCGTCACGGCCGCCACGGACACGAACCGCCGGGCGCGGCGACGCCGGCGCAGGGAGAGGACCCGATCGGCGAGTCCGGCCCCGGCCGGCCGCTGCTCGTCGGCCTGCTCGCGCAGGGAGTCGCGTAGGAGTTCGTCGACGTTCACGGGCGCACCTCCGCGGGCGAGAAGTCACGGGACGGCGCCTGCTCGGCGTCCGCGGGGCCGAGGGCGGCCAGTTCCGGCGCGAGGGAGCGCAGCCGGGCGAGGGAGCGGTGGGTGGTGGACCGTACGGTGCCCACGGAGCAGCCCAGGAGAGCGGCCACCTCGGCCTCCGGCAGGTCCTCGAAGGTGGGGGTCCCCCCGCTCGAGCGAAGCCGAGAGTGGGGGAGCAGCACGAGCACGGTGCGCTGGCGTGCGGTCAGCCGGGACAGGGCCGCGCGCATCACCACCCGCAGTTCGGCGGCCGTGGAGGCGTCCGGGCCGGCTCCGCTGTCCGGCGGTTCGGCGACACTGACCTCTCGCCGGGGCCACTTCAGGCGCCAGCGGCTGATCTGCTGCCGGTAGAGGACCTGGCGTCCGTAGGCCTCGGGTTCGTCGATGCGGTGCCAGCGGCCCGCCGCCTTCACCAGAGCGTTCTGGAGGAGATCCTCACCGGCGTGCCGGTCGCCGCCGCTGAGCAGGACGGCCGTCCTCAGCAGCGCCGACGATCTGCTGTCCACGAAATGTCGGAAGCTCTCCAGCGCTTCGGCATCCATCGTCACCTTCTCTTCCCCCGGGAGCGGACCCGCTGTCCGGCCCCTGTGCCCCTGGTGACGCGCGCGACCCGCCCCCGCTATGCCTGCGGCCCGCAGTAAATTCCGCCGGGCGCCCGACCGCACCCGCGTACGGTGAGCGCATGAGCCGGCCTCTGCTCTACCTCGACGTCGACGGTCCCCTCAACCCGTACGCCGCCAAGCCTTCGAAGCGGCCGGCGGGCTATACGACCATCAGGGCGTCCGTGGGCCGTGAACGGCCGCTGCGGGTCTGGCTGAACCCGGAGCACGGCGCCGCCCTGCTCCGCCTTCCCTACGACCTGTGCTGGGCGACCACCTGGATGGCCCAGGCGAACCGCTGGATCGCGCCGGTGGTGGGGCTGCCCGAACTTCCGTACGTCGACTTCGGCACGGCGCTCTTCGCCCACCGGGCGGACGGCGTCCACTGGAAGACGGAGGCGATCGTCGCCCACGCGGCGGGCCGCCCCTTCGCCTGGGTCGACGACGAACAGTCCCCCGCCGACTCGGCCTACGTCACCACCCACCACCCGGCCCCGGCCCTCCTCCACCACGTCGACCCCCGACTCGGGCTGCGCAACGAGGACTTCACCACCCTGACCCGGTTCGCGACAGGTCTGCCGGCATGACATCGCACCTTTCCGGTGTCCCTGCTCGCGGTGGCGTTCGTGGTAGCCACGGAAGTCGAAGAAGCGCGGACCGTCGTTGGCCGCTCCGGACTCGATCTCCCGCAGGGTCCAGGGTTCACCAACTGGTCGCGCTGCCGCTCGAGCGCGGAGACGTGGCGATGGACGATTGCTCCGCCCGTCCCCGGAGACACGAACACGCTGCGCATGAGAGGGAGCGTAGGAGGCGCGGCTTCGCGGCGGCCACCGGTATGCGGGCTGCGAGTGCCGACCTGGAGGGGACGCGCGGCCTCGGCCGAGCCCGCGTGGGTCGAGCGCCCTCCCCGGGCCGTCTCCGGGCCGTCGAAGGGCGCTCTGCGACGCACGACCGCAGGTCGCGGCCGCCGTAGGTCAGTTGTGGCTGTGGAGGATCTCGTTCAGGCCGCCCCATACCGCGTTGTTCGGGCGGGCCTCGACCGCGCCGGTGACCGAGTTGCGGCGGAAGAGGATGTTCGAGGCGCCGGAGAGGTCGCGGGCCTTGACGATCTGGCCGTCGGGCATGGTGATCCGGGTGCCCGCGGTGACGTACAGGCCGGCCTCGACGACGCACTCGTCGCCGAGGGCGATTCCGACGCCCGCCTCGGCGCCGATGAGGCAGCGCTCGCCGATGGAGATGATCACGTTGCCGCCGCCGGACAGCGTGCCCATCGTGGACGCGCCGCCGCCGATGTCCGAGCCGTCGCCGACGATGACGCCCGCGGAGATGCGGCCCTCGACCATCGAGGTGCCGAGCGTGCCCGCGTTGAAGTTGACGAAGCCCTCGTGCATGACCGTGGTGCCCTCGGCGAGGTGGGCGCCGAGGCGGACCCGGTCGGCGTCGGCGATCCGCACGCCCTTCGGGGCGACGTAGTCCGTCATGCGCGGGAACTTGTCGATGGACGTGACCTGGAGGTGCAGGCCCTCCGCGCGGGCGTTCAGGCGAACCTTCTCGACGTCGTCCACGGCGACCGGGCCCAGCGAGGTCCAGGCGACGTTGGCGAGGTGGCCGAACATGCCGTCCAGGCTCTGCCCGTGCGGCTTCACGAGCCGGTGGGAGAGCAGGTGCAGGCGCAGGTACACGTCGTGCGCGTCGAGCGGCTTGTCGTCGAGCGAGGCGATGACCGTGCGGACCGCGACCACGTCGACACCCCGGCGGGCGTCCGGGCCGACCGCCTTCGTCGCGCCCTCACCGAGGAGCTCCACGGCCTTCTCGGCGGACAGGCGCTCGGTGCCGGACGGTCCGGGCCCGGCGACGAGCGCGGGCGCGGGGAACCAGGTGTCCAGAACAGTGCCGTCGGCGGCGATCGTGGCGAGGCCGGCGGCCACGGCGCCGGTGGTGCGAGGAGCAGTCGTGTCGGTCATGAGGGCAACCTAACCGGCAGGGGGCCGCAGAGGCCAACCCGCACAGCGGTGTCTCAGCCGGCGGGCCGCGTGCCCCCGGCGGCCTTGTGAGTTTCCCTTGGGAACCAACTGTGCCAGCATGGCCGTCAGCGACAGGAGGAGGCCCATGGCCCGCAGGACGAGCCTGGAGGATTCCGGCTGCGCCATCGCTCGGGCGCTGGACGTCGTCGGGGACTGGTGGACGCTGCTGATCGTCCGCGACACCGCGCGCGGAGTGCACAGGTTCGACGAGCTGCAACGCGAACTCGGCCTGTCCCGCAAGGTGTTGACCGAACGGCTGCGGCTCCTCGTCGAGGCGGACGTGCTCACGCGGGTGCCGTACCAGGAGCGTCCGGTGCGGTACGAGTACCGCCTCACACCGCGCGGCCGGGCCCTGCTGCCCGTCCTGGTCGCCCTCCAGGACTGGGGCGACGCCTGGGTCCTCGGCGAGGGCAGCACCACGGCCACGGCCGGACAGTCGTCCGCGGAGGCCCGGCGCATGCACGCGCTGGTGGGCACCCGGGTGCCCGGGCTCCGGCTGATCGACGACCGGGGCGCGCCGCGCGATCCGGTCGCCGAGGACACGCCGTACACCGTTCTCTACTGCTTTCCCGGCGCCTATGCCCGCCCCGACGCCCACCCCCCGGGCTGGACGGACATCCCCGGCACCGCTGGCTGCACGCTGGAGTCCCGCACCTACCGCGACCGGCTCGCCGGGTTCCGTGCGGCGGGCGCGGCCGTGCACGGTGTGTCCACCCAACGCCCGGACGAGCAGCGCGCGTTCGCACAGGAGGAGGGGCTGGGCTTTCCGCTGCTGTCCGACGCCGAGCCGGCGCTGATCACCGCGCTGCGGCTGCCGACGTTCCGGGCGGCGGGTACGAGCCGACTGAAACGGCTGACGCTGGTCGTGGACCGGGAGCGGGTCGTACGGCATGTGCAGTATCCGGTGACGGACGTGGCGGGAAGCGTCGAGGACGCTCTCAGCGCCGTCCGACGCCTGGGCGCGGGGGCCGACTCGAACGAGGGGTGACGGGGCCAGGCGGGATGAGCCGCGCCAGCGCCTCCCGGGCGTACTCCTCGTCGTAGGGCACGTCCGTCAGCAGCACCTGCAGACAGATCCCGTCCATCAGCGCGACCAGCGCGCGTGCGGTGAGGGCGTCGACGTGTTCCGCGAGGAGGGTGGCGAGGTCCTCGGCCCACTCGGCGGCGACCGGGCGCAGCGCCGGCCGGCGCAGGGCGGCCAGGTAGAGCTCGTACTCCAGCTCGACGCCGGTCCGCTCGCCCGCCAGCCACTCGCCGAGCAGTCCGGCCAGTTCGGTGGGCAGGTCGAGGCGGGGGTCCGTCAGCCCGCCGTGTGCCGCGACCGCTTTGGCGAAGCCCTCGTTGGCCTGTCGCAGGGCGGCGATCACCAGTTCGTCGAGGGTGGCGAAGTGGTAGGTGGTGGAGCCCAGGGGCACGTCCGCCTCGGCGGCGACGGACCGGTGGCTCAGCCCGGCCAGCCCCTTCTTCCCGACGACCCGGATCGCCGCGTCGATGATCCGCTGCCGCCGCTCGGGGTCGTGGCGCCGGGGCATCAGTGCGCACCCCCGAGGTTCAGCACGACCACTCCCCCGACGATCAGCAGGATGCCGGCGGCCTTGGTGAGCGTCAGGGACTCGCCGAACAGGGCCAGCCCTATGACGGCGATGGCCGCGGTGCCGACGCCGGCCCAGATCGCGTACGCCGTGCCGATACCGACGGTCTTGAGGGTCTGGGCGAGCAGGAGGAAGGCGACGACATAGCCGACGGCCGTCAGCAGCGAGGGCCAGAGCCTGCTGAAGCCGTCGCTGTACTTCATGGAGGTCGTGGCCGCGACCTCGGCGGCGATGGCGCCGACGAGCGTCAGGTATCCCATGCGTACGAGTGTACACAACGATGCGTACAACCGTACACAACGGCGCCCGCCCGGCATCTCCGCGGTGCCGGCCACCGCCTGAGCCGCGCCCCAAGTGGCCGCAGATTCGAAAGCGTTATGGAAAGCGCTCACCCAAACGGCTGAACGTGAGCCGTAGGTTCCACTACTGTTTCACCGTTCACACACCGGGCCATCGCAGCCGCGGCAGCCGTCAGGGGTACCGCTGGAGGAACAGCGCATGCCAGAAAACAAGTCCCGGCCGCCCCAGGAGCAACCCTGGGAGAACGGTTGGGCCCCGGACATCTCCCGGGCCCCCGGAACACGGCGCCTCTGGCTGGCCGGCGGACTCGCCGTGGCCACCATCGTGGCGTGCGTGACCGCAATAGCCCTCAACGACAAGCCCGTTGAGGACACGTCGAAATCCCGCGAGGGACAGACACTCTCGGACGACGAGACGGGGGGCGGTCTGATCTCCTTCGCCACCCCCTCCACGACCGGGTCGGCGGCACCGACGGGGCGGAAGACCACGTCCGCGTCCCCGTCCGCGTCACCGAAGGCCTCCTCCTCCCCCGTGCCGCAGGGCAGTTCGTCGCTGCACACCTCGGCCGAGCCCTCGGCCTCCGCGACCAGGAAGCCGTCCACCCCGGCGCCGTCCGGTGACAGGCGGTCGGTGCAGGCGGTCAACTACCCCGACCGGTACTGGCATGTGAGCGACGGTCTGGTGAAACTCGACGCGCCGCGCGGCTCGGAATCCCGCGAGGACTCCACCTTCACCGTGGTCAAGGGGCTGTCCAACAGCTCCTGCTACTCGTTCGCCACGCACGACGGCACGTACCTGCGCCACCGCGACTTCGTCCTGCGCGCCGAACGCAACGACGGTTCCACCCTGTTCGGGCAGGACGCCACCTTCTGCCCCGGATACTCGGGGTCCTCGGGCGCGGTGCTGCTCCAGTCGGTGAACTACCCCAACTACGCGCTGCGTCACAAGAACTTCCAGCTGCGCCTGGATCCGTACGGCTACAACACGACCAACCGGTCGGACTTCTCCTTCCGGCTGGTGAGCCCGCTGGGCTGAGACCCACCCGCGCGAAACCACGAAAGCGGCGGCACCCCGGTCGGGGTGCCGCCGCTTTCACGTGCGGTGCTCAGTGCGTCGTGCGCAGCGCTCAATGCGCCATGCTCAATGCGCCGTACGCCGTGCTCGGGAGTGGATCTCAGACGTTGAAACCGAGCGCGCGCAGCTGCTCGCGGCCGTCGTCCGTGATCTTGTCCGGGCCCCACGGCGGCATCCAGACCCAGTTGATGCGCAACTCGTTGACCAGGCCGTCCGTGGCGGACTTCGCCTGGTCCTCGATCACGTCCGTCAGCGGACAGGCCGCCGAGGTCAGGGTCATGTCGATCGTCGCGATGTTCGCGTCGTCGACGTGGATGCCGTAGATCAGTCCGAGGTTGACGACGTCGATGCCCAGTTCGGGGTCGACGACGTCGTACAGCGCCTCGCGGACTTCCTCCTCGGAGGCCGGCTTCATCTCAACGGTCTCGCTCATGCGGTCTTCCTTTCGGCGTCGGCCCCGCCCAGGGCCTGGGCCGTCGCGTCCTTCCACGCCATCCAACTGAGGAGGGCGCACTTGACCCGGGCCGGGTACTTGGAGACGCCGGCGAACGCGACCGCGTCCTCCAGCACCTCCTCCATCGCGTCGTCGGGCTCGATCCTGCCCTTGGACTGCATCAGCTCCAGGAAGGTCTCCTGGATCTTCTGCGCCTCGGCGAGGTCCTTGCCGACCAGGAGGTCGTTCAGGACGGACGCGCTCGCCTGGCTGATGGAGCAGCCCTGGCCCTCGTAGCTGACGTCCTCGATCTTCGTGCCGTCGTACTTCACACGGAGGGTGATCTCGTCGCCGCAGGTCGGGTTCACATGGTGCACCTCGGCGTCCCCGTCGCGCAGGCCACGTCCGTGCGGGTGCTTGTAGTGATCCAGGATGACTTCCTGGTACATCGAGTCCAGCTTCACGGTTTCAGCACGCCCCTCAGCCGAAGAAGTTCCGTACGTGCTCCAGACCGTCGACCAGAGCGTCGATCTCGGCCGGCGTGGAGTACAGATAGAACGACGCTCGCGTGGTCGCGGGAATTCCGTAGCGCAGGCAGACGGGACGGGCGCAGTGGTGGCCCACCCGGACCGCGATGCCCTGCTCGTCCAGCACCTGGCCCACGTCGTGCGGGTGGATGTCGCCGAGCGTGAAGGAAATCGCCGCGCCCCGGTCCTCGGCCGTCGCCGGGCCGATGATCCGCAGGTCGGGCACCTCGCCGAGCCTGCGCACCGCGTACTCGGTGAGCGCGTGCTCATGGGCGAGGATCTTGTCCATGCCGATCGCGGACAGATAGTCGATCGCCGCGCCCAGACCGACCGCCTGCGCGATCGGCGGGGTGCCCGCCTCGAACTTGTGGGGCGCCGGGGCGTACGTCGACGAGTGCATCGACACGGTCTCGATCATCTCGCCGCCGCCGAGGAACGGGGGGAGGTCCTCGAGCAGCTCCTGGCGGCCCCAGAGGACGCCGATGCCGGTCGGGCCGCACATCTTGTGACCGGTGAAGGCCACGAAGTCGGCCTGGAGGGCCTGTACGTCCATCGGCATGTGCGGCGCGGCCTGCGAGGCGTCGATGCACACCAGCGCGCCGACCTGCTGCGCGCGGCGCACTATCGCCTCGACCGGGTTCACCGTGCCGAGGATGTTCGACACCAGCACGAAGGAGACGATCTTCGTCTTCTCGGTGATGATCTCGTCGATGTTCGACAGGTCGAGCCGGCCGTCGTCGGTCAGGCCGAACCACTTCAGCTTCGCGCCCGTGCGCTGCGCCAGCAGCTGCCACGGCACGATGTTGGAGTGGTGCTCCATCTCGGTGATGACGATCTCGGTCTCGTGGTCGACCCGGTAGGGCTCGTCGGCCCAGCCGAGCATGTTGGCCACGAGGTTGAGCGACTCGGAGGCGTTCTTGGTGAAGATCACCTCGTCGCGGCTCGGTGCGTTGATGAACGCGGCGACCTTGTCGCGCGCGCCCTCGTACAGCGCCGTGGCCTCCTCGGCGAGCACATGCACACCGCGGTGGACGTTGGCGTTGTAGCACTCGTAGTAGTCACTGAGAGCGTCCAGCACCTGGCGCGGCTTCTGCGAGGTCGCCGCGTTGTCCAGGTACACGAGCTTCTTACCGTCGTGGACCTGTCGGTCCAGGATGGGGAAGTCCTTGCGGATCGCCTCGGTGTCGAGGAGGCCCGGCAGCTGCGTCACGCGGATACGCCACCCTTCGTGTATGCCTCGTAGCCCTCGTTCTCCAGCTTGTCCGCGAGCTCCGCGCCGCCGGACTCGACGATGCGGCCGGCGGAGAAGACGTGGACGAAGTCGGGCTTGATGTAGCGCAGGATGCGCGTGTAGTGCGTGATCAGCAGGGTGCCGACCTCACCGCTCTCCCGGACGCGGTTGACGCCCTCGGAGACGACGCGAAGGGCGTCGACGTCCAGACCGGAGTCCGTCTCGTCGAGGATCGCGATCTTCGGCCTGAGCAGCTCCAGCTGGAGGATCTCGTGGCGCTTCTTCTCACCGCCGGAGAAGCCCTCGTTGACGTTGCGCTCGGCGAAGGAGGTGTCCATGTGGAGGCGCTCCATGGCCTCCTTGACCTCCTTCACCCAGGTGCGCAGCTTGGGGGCCTCGCCGCGGACGGCGGTGGCGGAGGTGCGCAGGAAGTTCGACACGGAGACGCCGGGGATCTCGACCGGGTACTGCATGGCGAGGAAGAGGCCCGCGCGGGCGCGCTCGTCGACGGACATCTCCAGGACGTCCTCGCCGTCGAGCAGCACGGTGCCGCTGGTGATCGTGTACTTCGGGTGGCCCGCGAGCGAGTAGGCGAGGGTCGACTTGCCGGAGCCGTTGGGGCCCATGATGGCGTGCGTCTCGCCCTGCTTCACGGTGAGGTCGACGCCCTTGAGGATCTCCTTCGTGGCGTTGTCGGCCTCGACGGTGACGTGCAGGTCTCGGATTTCAAGCGTTGCCATGGGTGCCTCAGGACTCCTGGGTGAGGGAGACGAGCACGTCGTCCCCTTCGATCTTTACGGGATATACGGGGACGGGGCGCGTCGCGGGAAGGCCGGACGGCTTGCCGGTACGGAGGTCGAAGCTGGAGCCGTGCAGCCAGCACTCGATCTGGCAGTCCTCCACCTCGCCCTCGGAGAGCGAGACGTTCGCGTGCGAGCAGATGTCGTGGATGGCGAACACCTCCCCCTCGGTGCGGACGACCGAGACCGGCGTGCCGTCGAGTTCCACCCGCGTCGGGGTGTCCTCGGCCAGCTCGCTCAGCCCGCAGGCCCGAACGAATCGAGCACGGTCGTGGGCCATCAGACGGTGGCCTTCAGCTCGGTCTCGATCCTGGTGAGCAGGCGCTCCTCGATGTCGTCGACACCGATCTGCTGGACCAGCTCGGCGAAGAACCCACGGACCACCAGGCGACGGGCCTCGTCGGCCGGGATGCCGCGGGCCATCAGGTAGAAGAGCTGCTCGTCGTCGAAGCGGCCGGTGGCCGAGGCGTGGCCGGCGCCGACGATCTCGCCGGTCTCGATCTCCAGGTTGGGCACCGAGTCCACGCGCGCGCCGTCCGTGAGGACCAGGTTGCGGTTCATCTCGTAGGTGTCGGTGCCCTCGGCCTTGGCCTCGATGAGCACGTCGCCGATCCACACGGCGTGCGCGGCCTCGCCCTGGAGGGCGCCCTTGTAGACGACGTTGGACTTGCAGTGCGGGACGTTGTGGTCGACCAGCAGGCGGTGCTCCTGGTGCTGACCGGCGTCCGTGAAGTACAGACCGAACAGCTCGGCCTCGGCGCCGGGGCCGGCGTACACCACGCGCGGGTGCAGGCGGACGAGGTCACCGCCGAAGGTCACCACGACCGACTTGAAGCTCGCGTCACGGCCGATGAGGGCGTTGTGCTGGGCCACGTGCACGGCCTTGTCGTCCCAGTCCTGGACGGAGACGACGGTCAGCTTCGCGCCGTCCCCGAGGACGTACTCGACGTTGGCGGCGATCACGGCGTCACCGGTGTGGTCGATGACGACGACGGCCTCGGCGAAGGCGCCCAGCTCGATGACCTGGTGGCCGTAGGAGACCCCGCCCTCGCCGTGCACCGCGATGCGGATCGGCTCGGTGAGCACCGTGTCCTTGGGGACGGTGACCACGCCGGCCTTCTCGAACGCGGAGTACGCCTGGGCGGCGACCCGGTCCACCGGGGTGCCCGCCCTGCCGAGGCGCGGGTCGTCGCGGTCCACGAGTTCGACGGTGACGCCCTCGGGCGCTTCGACGACGACCTTCACGGCGTCGCCGGTCGCGACGGCGGTGCCGTCGTGCAGGCCGCGCAGCCGCTCCAGCGGCGTGAACCGCCACTCCTCCTCGCGACCGTGCGGGACCGGGAAGTCCGCCACGTCGAAGGACGGGGGCGCGCTCATGCGCGTGGCGACGGTCGACTCGGCGGCCACCGCGATCGATCCGGCGGTGGTGGAGGACCCCACCGATCGGGGTCCCCCCGCCCGAGCGGATTCGAGGGTGGGGGAGTTCTGAGCCTCAGCCATGGCTGTCGTAGTGCTCGCTTTCTGAAGTCAAGAAGTGTGCTGAGCGATGGGCGGGGTCAGCCGACCGCGCCTTCCATCTGCAGCTCGATCAGCCGGTTGAGCTCAAGCGCGTACTCCATGGGCAGCTCCTTCGCGATGGGCTCGACGAAGCCGCGCACGATCATCGCCATCGCCTCGAACTCGGTCATGCCACGGCTCATCAGGTAGAAGAGCTGGTCGTCGCTGACCTTGGAGACGGTCGCCTCGTGGCCCATGGACACGTCGTCCTCGCGGACGTCCACGTAGGGGTACGTGTCGGAGCGGGAGATGGTGTCGACGAGCAGCGCGTCGCACAGCACGTTGGACTTGGAGCCGTGGGCGCCCTCGCCGATCTCGACGAGACCGCGGTAGGACGTACGGCCGCCGCCGCGCGCCACCGACTTGGAGACGATGTTGGAGGAGGTGTTCGGCGCCATGTGGACCATCTTGGAGCCGGCGTCCTGGTGCTGGCCCTCGCCCGCGAAGGCGATGGAGAGGGTCTCGCCCTTGGCGTGCTCGCCCATCAGGTAGACGGCCGGGTACTTCATCGTCACCTTGGAGCCGATGTTGCCGTCGATCCACTCCATGGTCGCGCCCTCGTACGCCACGGCGCGCTTGGTGACCAGGTTGTAGACGTTGTTCGACCAGTTCTGGATGGTCGTGTAACGGCAGCGGGCGTTCTTCTTGACGATGATCTCGACCACGGCGCTGTGCAGCGAGTCCGACTTGTAGATCGGCGCCGTACACCCCTCGACGTAGTGCACGTAGGCACCCTCGTCGACGATGATCAGGGTCCGCTCGAACTGGCCCATGTTCTCCGTGTTGATACGGAAGTAGGCCTGGAGCGGGATCTCCACGTGCACGCCCTTCGGCACGTAGATGAAGGAGCCGCCGGACCACACCGCGGTGTTCAGCGACGCGAACTTGTTGTCGCCGACCGGGATGACGGTGCCGAAGTACTCCTTGAAGAGCTCCGGGTGCTCCTTGAGGGCCGTGTCGGTGTCCATGAAGATGACACCCTGCGCCTCCAGCTCCTGGTTGATCTGGTGGTAGACGACCTCGGACTCGTACTGGGCCGCGACACCGGCGACGAGGCGCTGCTTCTCCGCCTCGGGGATGCCGAGCTTGTCGTACGTGTTCTTGATGTCGTCGGGCAGGTCCTCCCAGGACTCCGCCTGCTTCTCCGTGGAGCGCACGAAGTACTTGATGTTGTCGAAGTCGATCCCCGACAGGTCCGAGCCCCAGTTCGGCATGGGCTTCTTCTCGAACAGCCTGAGGCCCTTGAGACGGAGCTTCGTCATCCACTCCGGCTCGGACTTCTTCTCGGAGATGTCCCGGACGACACCCTCGTTGATGCCGCGCTTCGCAGAGGCGCCGGCCGTGTCGGAGTCGGCCCAGCCGTATTCGTACTTACCCAGACCCTCGAGTTCGGGGTGGGCAGTCTCCGTGGGGAGAGTCATGCGGGGTTCCTCCCGGCCGTGCTTGCGGATGCGTTGTGGGTGGCTGTGGAAACTCTGGGGATGAAGGTCGTGCAGACGCCGTCGCCGTGGGCGATGGTCGCCAGTCGTTGGACGTGCGTCCCGAGCAGCTGGGAGAAGATCTCGGTCTCCGCCTCGCAGAGCTGCGGGAACTTCTCCGCGACATGGGCGACGGGGCAGTGGTGCTGGCACAGCTGCTCGCCGACCGGTGCGCTGCGCGCCGTAGCAGCGTACCCGTCCGCGCTCAAAGCCCTGGCCAGGGCTTCGGTCCGCCCTTCGGGGGCGGCCGCCTCGATCGCCTCGCGGTACCCGGCGGCCTGTTCGGCGATCCGCGCGCGGGCGAACGCGACAACGGCCTCGTCCCCACCGAAGCGTTCCTGGATCCAGCTCAGGGCGTCCGCGGCGAGCGTGTCGTAGGACTGGTCGAAGGCGTCGCGGCCACAGTCGGTGAGGACGAAGACCTTGGCGGGGCGCCCGCGCGTCCGCGCTCCGTACACCCGCTGCTCGCGGGCCTCCACGACGTCGTCGGCGACCAGGGCGTCGAGATGGCGGCGCACGGCGGCCTGGGTGAGGCGCAGCCGCCCGGCCAGCTCCGCGACGGTCGAGGGCCCGTGGTCCAGGATCGACCGCGCGACCCGGTTGCGCGTCGAGCGCTCACCGGTCGCGATCTCTTCCTGGGGGGTCCCCGTGGGGGTCTCCCGAACCTCGCCGACGTTTTTCACAACGCCATTGTTGCGTAATTCCTCGGAGGCAGGCAAGCCGCGCCCGGACGGCCGGGCGGTGCCCTGCGTCACTTAGGCATACCTAATCTGACCTGCGGAAACGATCTCCGGCCGATCGGGCGAGGGCGGACCGGCGAGAAAACCACTGGTCCACGGAGCGCCCTTGCAGGACACTGCCGGACCATGCCCATACCCCCTCCCACCGGCCCACTTGTCACCCGCGACACCCTCTTCGCGGGGCTCCGCGCGCTGGGTGTCGAATCCGGAGAAATCCTCCTCGTGCACTCCTCGCTCAGTTCGCTCGGCTGGGTCTGCGGAGGTCCCGTCACGGTCGTGCGGGGACTGCTCGACGTACTCGGCCGGGCCGGCACACTCGTGGTCCCCACCCAGTCCGGCGACCTGTCCGACCCGGCCCTGTGGGGCAATCCGCCGGTCCCCGCGGACTGGTGGGAGCGGATCAGGGCGGCCATGCCCGCCTACGACCCGCTGATCACGCCCTCGCGGGGCGTCGGCGTGCTGCCGGAGACGGTCCGCACCTGGCCCGGCGCCCTGCGCAGTGCCCATCCGCAGACCTCGTTCGCGGCGCTCGGGGCGCGGGCGGCGGAACTGGTCGAGGGCCACGCACCGGACTGCCGGCTCGGCGAGGACAGCCCGCTGGCCCGGCTGGAGAAGGCGGGGGCACGGGTCCTGCTCCTCGGCACCGGCTACGACACCTGCACCAGCTTCCACCTGGCCGAGTACCGGATCCCGGCCCCGCGCGTCGCGGTGGGCCGGCCGGGACCGGACGGGACGTGGGAGGTCGTGACCGAGGTGTCGATCGACTCCGACCGCTTCGACGAGCTGGGCCACGACTTCGAACGCGACCGGGACGTCGTCCGGGGCAGGGTCGGCGGGGCCGACGTGCGGCTGTTCCCGGTCGCGGACGCGGTGGCCTACGCCCAGCGGTGGCTGCCGCTGCACCGGTCCCGCGAGGAGGAGATCTGAAACCGCCCGCACCCGAATCAGTCGCACCTGACCGGTTCCCGTACCCGCCGGTCTGGTCCGCCGCCCGCGAACCTAGACTCTTGAGCCATGCGAAGTGAGCCTGTCGTCCGGGTCGAGGCCCTGGTGAAGCGGTACGGGACGAAGACCGCGGTGGACGGCCTCGACCTGACGGCCCGGGCCGGCGTCACCGCCGTCCTCGGACCCAACGGCGCCGGCAAGACGACCACGATCGAGACCTGCGAGGGGTACCGCGGGCCGGACTCCGGCACGGTGCGTGTCCTCGGCCTCGACCCCGTGAGACAGGGCTCCGAGCTGCGTCCCCGGATCGGTGTGATGCTGCAGTCCGGGGGCGTGTACTCGGGTGCGCGGGCCGACGAGATGCTGCGGCACATGGCGAAGCTGCACGCGCACCCGCTGGACGTGGACGCGCTCGTCGAGCGCCTCGGCCTCGGCTCCTGCGGCCGGACGACGTACCGCCGCCTCTCCGGCGGCCAGCAGCAGCGCCTCGCGCTGGCCATGGCCGTCGTGGGCCGCCCCGAGCTGGTGTTCCTGGACGAGCCGACGGCCGGCCTCGACCCGCAGGCCCGCCGCGCCACCTGGGAACTCGTCCGGGACCTGCGAGCGGACGGCGTCTCGGTCATCCTGACCACCCACCACATGGACGAGGCCGAGCAGCTCGCCGACGACGTCGCGATCATCGACGGGGGCCGGGTCGTCGCCCAGGGCTCCCCCGAGGAGCTGTGCCGCGGCGGCGCCGAGAACACCCTGCGGTTCAGCGGCCGTCCCGGCCTCGACGTGGGCTCCCTGCTCAAGGCCCTGCCCGCCGACAGCTCCGCCGCCGAGCTGACCCCGGGGTCCTACCGGGTGATGGGCAAGGTCGACCCGCAGCTGCTGGCGACGGTCACCTCGTGGTGCGCCCAGCACGGGGTGATGCCGGACCGGATCTCGGTCGAACGGCACACCCTGGAGGACGTCTTTCTCGAACTGACCGGCAAGGAGCTGCGCTCGTGACCGCCACCGGCACCTACACCCCCCGGCCCGGCGCGGCCCCGCTGACCCGCATGATCGGGACCCAGGCGGCGCTGGAGACGAAGATGCTCCTGCGCAACGGCGAGCAGCTGCTGCTCACCGCCGTGATCCCGACCCTCCTGCTGGTGCTGTTCAGCACCGTGGACATCGTCGACACCGGCGCGGGCGAGGCGGTGGACTTCCTCACCCCCGGCATCCTCGCGCTCGCCGTGATGTCGACGGCCTTCACCGGCCAGGCCATCGCGACCGGTTTCGAACGCCGCTACGGGGTGCTGAAGCGGCTCGCCTCCTCCCCCCTTCCGCGCTGGGGCCTGATGACGGCCAAGACGCTGTCGGTCCTGGTCACCGAGATCCTCCAGGTGCTGCTGCTGACGGCGATCGCCTTCGCCCTGGGGTGGAACCCGCACGGCAGCCCGGGGGCCGTCCTGCTGCTCCTGGTCCTGGGCACGGCCGCCTTCTCGGGCCTCGGCCTGCTGATGGCGGGCACCCTGAAGGCGGAGGCGACGCTGGCCGCGGCCAACCTGGTCTTCCTGCTGCTGCTGGTGGGCGGCGGGGTGATCGTCCCGCTCGACAAGTTCCCGTCCGGCGCCCAGGACGTGCTCGGCCTGCTGCCCGTCTCGGCCCTCTCGGACGGGCTGCGGGACGTGCTCCAGCACGGCGCGGGCATGCCCTGGGGCGACCTGGGGATCCTGGCGGCGTGGGCGGTCGTGGGACTCGCGGCGGCCGGCCGGTTCTTCCGCTGGGAGTGACCGGGAGCAGCCGGACGCGCGGACACGGGGGACCCTCGTGAATGCGTGCACAAGCGGCCGCCTACGATGGGAGGCGTGCCAAACGTGACTCGTGCCGACGTCGTAGCCGCCGTGCGCAACCCGCTCGCCTTCATCGCCGGACGCTGGACCCCTACCCGCCGAACGGTCCGGCGGGCGGCCCTGTACCCGCTCGTGATGTCGGTGGTCATCGTCGTCACCGGCGGTGCCGTACGGCTCACGGGCTCCGGTCTGGGCTGCCCGACCTGGCCCAAGTGCACGGACGACTCGCTCACCGCGACCGGCGCGATGGGATTCCACGGCGCCATCGAGTTCGGCAACCGCATGCTGACGTACGTGCTGTGCGCGGCCGTCGGCTGGGCGATCATCGCCGCGCGCTCAGAGAAGCCGTACCGGCGGAGCCTGACCCGGCTGGGCTGGGCGCAGTTCTGGCTGGTGATGAGCAACGCGGTGCTCGGCGGGATCGTGGTGCTCGTCGGTCTCAACCCGTACACGGTCGCGGCGCACTTTCTGGCCGCCTCGGCCCTGCTCGCGGTCGCCGCGGTGATGTGGCAGCGCGCCAAGGAGGGCGACGGGGAGCCCCGCCCGCTGGTCGGCAAGCCCGTGCAGCAGCTGGTGTGGTTCCTGGTGGCCGCCTCCACGCTGCTGATCGCCGTCGGCACGGTGGTGACCGGCGCGGGCCCGCACGCCGGCGACTCCAGCGAGGTCGAGCGGATGCCGCTGGACTGGGAGACGGTCGCCAAGCTGCACGCCGTGCTCGCCTGGATCGTGGTGACGCTGACCTTCGCCCTGTGGTTCATCCTCAAGGCGGTGGACGCGCCGAAGAACCCGCTGGACCGTACCCGGGACCTGTTCCTGGTGCTGCTCGGCCAGGGCGTCATCGGCTACGTCCAGTACTTCACGGACCTCCCCGAGGCCCTCGTCGGCCTGCACATGCTCGGCTCCTGCCTGGTGTGGATCGCGGTGCTGCGCGTGCTCCTTGCGCTGCGCGAGCGCCCCGAGACGACGATCGACCTGCCGGGCCCTGCGGCGGAGGCGACGGTCGGCTCACGCGCGTGAGTCACCCGCGCATGAGCCACTCGCGCGTACGTCACGCGTACGAGGTGACCAGCCCGTCGATCGCGGGTCCCAGGTAGTCCCGGGTCAGCTCGGCACGGCGGGCCCGCCAGCCCGCGTCGGCCGTCCCGTCCCCCGCCCCCTCGTACCGGCGTCGGGCGATGTCCGCCACGACCTCCTCGGGCGCGCCCAGCGCGGGCAGTTCGTCGAGTGCCCGGCGCTTGGAGATCAGCCGGCCGTCCCGCACGGTCGCCGTCGCCCGGGCGAAGGTCAGCAGCCCCAGGTCGACCCACACGTCCTGAGTCCACAGGTGGGCCTTGTCGACGGCGGGCCGCCAGAAGTCGCGCTGGTCGCGGACGACGAAGTCGCCGAGTTCCCGGTCAGGCACGGGCGGGAGAAGGTCGCGGGGGAGCTTCCCGTGCAGCATCCGCCCGAAGTCGAGCAGTTCGCGCCGGGTCACCGGGGTGACCGTGCGCCGGAACAGATGGCCGTGCGCCCAGGTGAGGTGCCGGCGCTCCGGATCGGCCGTCTCCTCGGGGACGAGATAGGTGCAGTGCAGCAGCGGGGCGAGCGGCTCGCCCCGCAGCCGGGCGTGCAGCCGGGCCAGGGCCCACACCGCGCGCGGGGTGAGGGGCCCCGCCAGGACCGCGATGAGGTCCAGGTCGCTGCGGCCCTCCTGGTAGTCGCCCCCGGCCAGCGAGCCGTGGGCCCAGACGGCGACGGGGTCCACAGCCGCGAGTCCGGCGAGGAAACGGTCCAGTAAGGCTTCCGTAGGGCTGGTCATGCGACCAGTCTCGCCATCTCAGCCCAGCCCGTACACCCGGCGCGCGTTGCCCGCGGCGATCAGCCCCGCCACCCGTTGCGCGTCCCCCGGCGACCACGCGCCCTCCGCGACCCAGGTGCCGAGCACCCGCGCCAGGGCCTCGCGGAACAGCCGGGCCCCGACCACGTGCAGCTCGGGCAGGCCCCGGGCGCCGCTGGAGAACAGGATCTTGCCGAAGGGGGCCAGCTCCAGGATCTCCGCGAGGATCGTCGCGGCCCGGGCGCCGGTCCGCACGAGCGCGGCGCCGGAGTCGGCGTACACGTGCGGGAAGACGCCCGCGAGGTGGGCGGCGTGGCGGTGGTAGGGGTAGCCGTGCAGCAGGACGAGGTCGGTGCCGTGGCCCGCCGTGGCCCGCACGAAGTCGGTGAGCAGGACCGGATCCGTACGGTCGATGCGCGCTCCCGGCTCGCCGAGTCCCGCGTGCAGTTGCAGCGGCAGCCCCGAGGCGACGGCGATCCACAGCAGGTGCCGCAGCAGCACCGGATCGAACAGCTCGCCGCCGACCCTGCGCGCGGCCAGCCAGCGGCCCGCCGCGCCCCGCACCTCGCCCGGCCCGGGCGGTTCGGGCGCGAGGGCGAGACCGTGCCGGACTCCCGCGACGGAGGTGAAGGCCACGGCGTTCGCGGCGGCCCCGTGGACCGACTCGGCGAGGTTGGCGAGGAAGGACTCGACGGTGCCCGAGGTGTCGGCGACCTGTTCGGCGAGCAGTTCCAGGCGCACGATCTCCCGTGCCTCGGCGTCGCCGGCGGAGGCGAGCTCGGCCGGTCCGGTGAGGTCGCCGGGCAGGCCCGTGTCGACCAGATAGGTCGTGATGCCGCTGCCGCGCAGCAGCCGGCGGCCCGATTCCAGTACGCCGAGTTCACGACGCCGGGCGAGATAGCGGGCGGGCGGCGCGTGCGGTTCCAGCCCGAGCAGCGGGGGGCACCAGCGGCGTACCGCGAACCCCGTCTGGGTGTCGAAGAGCGTCGTGCCCGGGGCGGGCGGGCCCTCGGTACGGGCCAGCTGGGCCTCGAAGGTGCCGAGACCCAGCTCCGTTCTCAGGACGCCGTGGCAGTACTGGTCCACCAAGGACGGCGTTTCGATCATCCGGACTCCCCGGGAGATGGACCAGTCGCTTCTACGGGTCCTAACGGGTGACCGGGGTGTCAGGTTGTTGCTGCTCAGCCGTTCTTCGGTCCGCCGACCTGGATCCCGGCCATCCGCGTCCACTCGTACTGCCCTGTCGTCACCTTCGCCGCGAACTCACCGTCGAAGGTCTCGTGGAGAGTGATGCCGGCCTTCGCGACGGCGTTCTCGGCGATGGCGACCGAGGGGGCCACCAGGTCGCCCCAGCCGCCGTCCTCGCCGACGAGGACGATGCGGGCGCCGCGCTCGCCGATGTACGCGATCTGGCCCTCGGCCCCGCCGTGCTCCTTGGCGAAGGCGCCGATCTGCTTGGCGAGCCGGGCCGCCCTGCGCTCGGCCCTGGCGGCCTTCTTGGCGTCGGTGGTCTCGTCAACCTGCTTGGTGTCTGCCATGGCCAGGATGCTACCGACGGGTAGATCGAACGGCGACGGCCGGGGTGGGGGGCCGTGTACACCCCCCCCCGCCCGTAAACCCGGATGTGGGGGTACCGGCCCACCA